>NATJ01000107.1 GCA_002085305.1 Epsilonproteobacteria bacterium 4484_65
GCATAAAAAGTATTACACTCCCAGGGGATATCTTTACATACCACCAATACTTTTTTACTTTTGGGGATGTTCATTGCAGCATAAAGCCCGGCAATACCGGCACCAATAATTAAAACATCATATTTTTGCACTTATTATCCTTACTTGCTTACGGTACTGTTATTATCAACCGTATCCGGTACATAAACAGGATTTGTTTTATGTCCACAACCACTCATAACGATACAGCAAACAGATGTTATAATAAAAACATGAAAAAAGCGCATACGATTTTGTCTCATCTTATCAATCAACCTCAATTTAGATTTCTAAAGCAGCAGGCATGCTACCAAAAGTATATCAAACTTCTGGGGAGTAAGTACCAAAAAGCTATCGCATTTGTCTATATCAAAAATGAGACACTTTTTGTAGCAGTCACACACCCTGGCTTTAAAATGGAACTTAATTATAATAGAGATTTATTAAAAAGTGTATTAACACAGCTCACTTCACATGATAATGAGTGTGAAATGATGAAAGCTGACAAGGTAGTTGTCTTTCACAGCAAGTATCATCCTGTAGCAAAAGTGGTAGATGATATTACAACTGTTCCCTACTACCATGAACGAGCACATAGTGACTTTAAAATAGAAACTGAAGATGAAGCACTCAAAGAAAAATTCGAAGATATACAAAAAGTGATTGAATGCAATCAATAGTTCAAAACCTTCCTGCCTCTGCAGGAGTGTATCAGTATTTCGATACTACAGGAAAGTTGCTTTATGTAGGAAAAGCAAAAAACCTTAAAAATCGTGTCAAAAGCTATTGGCGTTTTACTCCGGAATTTACACCTAACCCTACACAGAGTCCACGTATTATCAAAATGCTTCTTGAAGCAAGCAAATTAGACTATATCGTCGTAGAAACAGAAGAAGATGCACTTATACTCGAAAACTCTCTCATCAAACAACTTAAGCCCAAATATAATATTTTACTACGTGATGACAAAACCTATCCGTATATTTATATAGATGAATCACAGGAATATCCTCGTTTTGAGATTACACGTAAAGTGATCAAAGGGAAAGATATCACATACTATGGTCCTTTTCCTACAGGAGGAAAGGCTCTGCTTGATGCACTCTATGAAGTCTATCCGTTGGTTCAAAAGAAGTCTTGTCTCAGAGAAGGAAAAGCCTGTCTCTTTTACCAGATCAAAAAATGTTTAGCACCCTGTGAAGGGAAAGTCACACCTGAAGAGTATGGGGAGATAGTCACTCAAGTAAAAACTTCCATAGTAAAACGTAAAAAGCTTATCAGCACTTTAGAAGAGAAGATGACATCACTTGCGATGCAGGAGCGTTACGAGGAAGCTGGCAGTATGAGAGATACCATTCAAGCCATCTCTTCACTCACGATCAGCTCCAATATTGACCTGGCAAACCAAATGAATCTCGATATCTTTGCCATACAAAATGGAGATGAGAGAGGGGTCATTGTCAAACTTTTTATGCGTGACGGGAAGATCATCTCTTCTGCATACTCTTACTTCAGACATACCCATATCTTTGATGAGAATGAAGCCTATAAACAAGCTTTGTTAGAGTTTTATACCATTGACACACCCAATGTGAGTAAACAGATCCTTACGGCACATATATTTGAAGACAGCCAACAGGTAGCGCAAACACTAAGCACCCGTTTTGATAAAAAAATAGAAATACTCACTCCCCAGCGTGGTTCTAAAGCCAAACTCATCGCTCTCGCACTGCAAAACTGTAAGGAGTTATTACGTACAAAGCAAAGTGATACAGTGATGGAGCAAAAAATAGCAGACCTCTTTGGCCTCACAGTCATCCCTTATCGTATAGAGACTTTCGACAACTCACATCTTATGGGTGTTGCCACAGTAGGAGGCATGGTCGTTTGGGATGAAGCCAAATGGGATAAAAGTTCATATAGACGCTACACCTTACATGAGCGAGATGAGTATGGGCAAATGAAAGAGATGCTCTCCCGTCGTATAGCAGACTTTAAAGAACACCCTGCACCAGACCTCTGGATACTCGATGGAGGTCAGGCAAACCTAAACCTTGCACTCCAACTTCTCAAAGAGGAAAATGTAAATCTCGATGTCATTGCCATAGCCAAAGAGAAACTTGATGCCAAGGCTCACCGTGCCAAGGGTGCCGCGAAAG
Source organism: Epsilonproteobacteria bacterium 4484_65 (assembly GCA_002085305.1). GTDB lineage: Bacteria > Campylobacterota > Campylobacteria > Campylobacterales > Sulfurovaceae > Sulfurovum. The sequence goes on from NATJ01000107.1 coordinate 2,178, forward strand.
ATCTCGTTTACACCGTCAATGGACTCCTTGAACTCAAGCCAAATGACAAACGTTTACACTGGATCCAACGCCAAAGAGATGAAGCACATCGATATGCTATCACTTACCATCAAAACAAAAAACGTAAAGAAGATACTCAGATTTCACTTCTCAATAAAAAGGGTATAGGTAAAGCTACTGTAAAAAAACTGATCGATTATTTTGGCACATTTGAAGCTATTGAAAGTGCTTCGAAAGAAGATATTGAGAGAGTTACAAATAAGAAAATTTCAAATATTATTAAAGATAATAATCCATAATCGTACCTTATTTAATATTTTTTACTAAAAAACCTCTTAATTCATTCTATTTTTAGTTTAATTGTACTAAAGTTTTAGAAGTGGGATTTTTATCTAAATTTGCTTTTACTTAATTTATTTAACATAAATAGTAAATATAAGACAACTAAAATATTTACACTTAAAAGGCTAAACTCATTGTGAAGTGAGGACAGAAAACCATGGGTCTCATGTAGATTGCCAGGTTACCATAGTTAACTTTATTACTTTCAGTTTACTACGTACTGACATTTCTTCTTGATACAAAAAACAAAAGGGCAAGACAATACTATGAATAGACCTGATCCAATCGACGAAGAACATAAATTTATAAATGGTTTGATCGTAAGTTCTACAGATTTAAAAGGCATCATAACATATGCCAATAGAAAATTCTGTGAAATTGCAGGCTATACAAAAGATGAACTTACAGGGAAAAACCATAACATTGTCAGGCATCCTGATATGCCAAAAGCAGCCTTCCAAGAGGTATGGGACACTATACAAGCAGGAAAAGAGTGGACAGGGATCGTTAAGAATCTTCGAAAAGATGGAAGATACTATTGGGTTTATTCACATATAGCTCCCATTGTAATTGATGGAGAGATCATCGGATATACAGCAGCAAGAAGACCTGCTTCAGAGACTGAAATAGAAGAGAGTATCCCTGTCTATAAAGAATTAACAGAGAAAGAAAATAATTAAAAAGGAGTTATTCATACATGTATTATATCACCAATCAAAACAATCAAATTATTGCTATTGACCCTAATCTGTTAGCCTTGCTTGAAGTAGAAAACATAGATGATCTTTATAAAAATATTGCATTGGGAGACATTAAATTCTCTTTATCAAAAGAAGAGAGTAAGATAACTATTACAAAAGCTCAAAATGAAGAATCATATGATGTAGAGAACACTGATCTCTCAGGCATGTTAGGAAACATTACTTTAGTTCAAATTCAGACATCTCCTGCAGAATCAATGCTTATAGATGATGACCGTTCAACACTTATATTGGCAGAAAAAGATGAAGAATCATCTCTTACAGAAGATGCGTTAATTGAGAAGATTTTGGGCTTGGATGTAGCTGAAGAGGAGGAACTATCACTTCCGAATGATGATCTGATCTCTATCAAAGACACTGATGATCTATTAGAAGAGGACATATCTGTATTAGATGATTCTGATCTGAACTTAGATGTACCGGCAGAGGAGGAACTATCACTTCTGGATGATGATCTGATCTCTATCAAAGACACTGATGATCTATTAGAAGAGGCTATATCTGTATTAGATGATTCTGAAGGAGAAGTTAAAGAAAGCAGTGCTATAGAAGAAAATAATGAAGCACTTTTTGACCTCATCCTGCCTACTGCACCTGAAGAGACGATAGATAAAATAGCTATCACAGAAGATGAACGGGTAGAAACAGCTGCGGATAATCAAGCACCTATTGTGATTGATGCAAAAAACATCAGTCAAAGTATTGGTATTTCAACTGAAGACTACAATACTTTTTTAAATGAATATATTGATACAGCACTCTCCCTAGAAGAAGATCTTCAGAGTACAGAAGAAGAAAAGCGCTCCAATGCCATTAGCATACTCTCTCATCTTTCAAATGTTTTACATCTTCCTGTTATCAACGAAATTGTAACACAAATTGAAAATGCAACAGTAGAAAGTCAAAATACACATATAGCGTCTTTTTACACTACACTTGGCAGACTAACAACTTCAGAGTTAGATACAGACCAAGAAGAAACTTCATCTATATTGGAAATAGATTCTGACATAAAAATTGAAACACTCGATTCTATAGATATGGACAAGATAGATCTTTATGAAGAAGAACCTCCATCCACAATAGAAACCGAATCTGTCACAACAACTGAAGGCTTCGGTACTATCAATCTTGATGATGTTAAACCTATACACTTTGACTTCCAACTGGAACAAGCTGCCAATGACTTAAGTCTACCGGTAGAACTTATTGAAGAGTTTGTTCATGACTTTATAGATCAGGCACATGCAGAGACCAAGAATTCTGATACACTTTATCAGATACAGTTTTGTGAAGATAGTAGTAAGTTAGAAGAGTTGATCAAACAGTACTGGGGGCATTTTTTGTCTTTGGAGACTCAAATTAATATTACATCAAAATAAAAGGAAATAAACGATGACTATCCGTAATAGACTCAAACTGATCGGGCTGGTACCGATCGTACTTCTTGTATTATTATCAAGTTATTTCTTTATAACTTCATATATAAACTTTGAAAAAGCAAACGCATTAAAAACTTTACTAAGCAACAATGCCAATCTTAGTAATTCGCTTACTCAAATTGGTAAAGAACGTGGCTTGTCCGCCCTTTACATGGGGAGTGATCAAAAAGCATTTTCCGACTCACTGATCAAACAGAGAAAAAATACAGATAAAGCCCTGCAGGAACTAAAAACAAATTTGGTGACTAAAGATACCAGTTATATCCCTCTTCTTCTTCAAATACTGGGTGAGAGTACACATCTAGACAGAAGTAAATATCAAACACTTTTAAGTAACATCGGAACACTTCCAAGCATTAGAAAAGGGGCAGATACACTTGATGCCGATTTCAAAAAAATATTTTTTGACGGATATACGAAAAAGATATCCAACCCAATTCTTGATAACCTTTTACAAGTTAACAACTTTGCACTTGATACAGAGATATCTTCCCTTGTATCAACACTCTCTCAACTCTATACGGTAAAAGAGAATGCTGGTTTAGAAAGAGGGTTTATCTCATATTATATGACAAAAAAAGCTTCTATGTCCTTTGATGAAATTGCACTTTGGGATGAGTTTAAGACAAAAGCAAATGTTTTTGATATCAAACAGGTTACCAACACAAATCTACGCCAACAATTAGAGCAAATACTTACTAACCCTAAAGCACAAGAGATGCTTACTGAACTTGCAGAGACTTCATCTGCTATTCAAACTGATGTTGATAATGGTGACTACGCAGAAGAAGCAATGGACTGGTTTGCACTTCAAACACAAAAGATATCACTCTTCTCCAAAGCTGAACTGCTTGTTTCAAATGCTTTATGGGAAAAAAGTGATGCCTTCCTCCAAAAACAACTTTTCCTTCTTGCTATTGCTACAGCTATCTGGTTGTTGAGTTTTATCTTGGCTTATTTAGGATACACAACTACACGAGATATTACGCGAAACATTAAAGAACTTGAAGATGTTCTGAATAAAGCCGTGGATGAGATGAAAAGCAGTGATCAGTACCTTAGTTCAGATACTGCACATATTGAAAATATTGAACTGGACACACATGAAGGAACAAAAGAAGCCTATAGGTTCCTTGAAACACTGGTGGACACAGCAAAAGAAGATAAATTAAC
>NATJ01000011.1 GCA_002085305.1 Epsilonproteobacteria bacterium 4484_65
CTTTTAGCGATTAGTTCTTCCATCTATGCCACCTTCTTAGAAATAATATCAACAACTTTAGATTCATCGATCATAATGTCATCATTTGTGATATTCTCACTCAAAATCTCATCAATCGCCTCTCTAGCAGATCTTCTCTCTTCTAAAGTCATTTTCTCTGCAAGTTGTTTCTCCATAAGAATCAACTCACTTTCATTTGCTTCAGTGATCTCATCTTTAGCTGCTTGAAGTTTATCTTCTATCTCTTTAAGCTGTCCTGCAATACCTTCTTTTCTTCCTACAAAGAAATTTTTGATCGGACTGGCGATCAAATAGTAAAGCAATGATGCGAAGATAGTAAAGTTAACTACTCTTGGCCAAAAGTCTGTCTCTCTACCTGTTTGTGCAAAATAACGTGTTGCCTCACCATCTGCATGACCCGACGCTAAAAGCATAGCAGGTACCATAAGTAAAGACAATAGTGCTAATTTCTTCATATTCATCCCTTCCTATAATTTGCTAAACTTAGCTTTGAGGCTCTCTTTAAATAGAGGCATTTGAGAAAGAAGAGAATTTTTAAGACTCTCTTTATCTGCTGCTAACTTCTCAACGAAGCCACCATACTCTTTGTCCAGTTCACTCTGTTTTGTTTCGACTTTACTTGCAGCCAATGTTTTTTCATCATCGATCGCTTTCTGTCTTATTGCCGCAGCTTCATTCTTAGCATTGCTAAGATTTTCATCTGCTTTAGCATTGAGTTCATCAGTGTTGCCACTAAGACCTTTTGCTGCTTCTAAATCTTTTGCTATAGAGTTATCTCTATCATCCATGAACTTAACCAATGGCTTAAATAGCATATTATTTAAAACAACAAGAAGGAACAGAAACAAAGCTAAGACGAACAACATCAATGATAAATGTATATCAAGCATTAAAACTCCTCATGTAAATTTCGTATTATTTTAGCATTTTGGAGATGAGGGCTTGGTTAAAATCCATACTTTTAATCAAAATGGCTCTAAAGGTAACATTATAAAAAATATTATTGGAAATTATAGGGATTTCTTAAATAAATTACAGCTAAACATGGGAAAGAATTCCCACTTTTAACAAAATTAAAACATTGTAGATAAAAAAATTTTACTTTTGCAGTATCTCTAAAAAGTCTTTTATATCTTGCTCACCATTGAAACTTATTTCAATACTTTTGGCTTTAATTTTATGTGTAAAGGGAAGAGACACACTTAAGGCATCTGCATATTTATCAAGAAAGCTTTCTCTGTTTTTCTTTATAGAAGTCAAAGTATTTTTTTCTTTGTATCCCTTTATCATTTTTTCAGCATCACGAACACTCAGTTTCTGTCCGATGATACTGTCTATGATGATCTTTTGCTTTTTTTCATCAAGTCCAACCAAGACTTTCGCGTGCCCCTGAGAAATTTTCCCGGATACAACTTGTTTTTGTGCATAGTCGCAAAGACTCAAAAGACGCATGGTATTTGTGATCTGTGAACGGCTTTTATGAACGATATTAGAGAGTTCATCATGGGTGATTTTATGTACATCTATCAACTCTGCATAGGAGTTTGCAAGCTCGATGGCATTAAGATCTTCTCTTTGTATATTTTCAATGAGTGAGAGTTCACGAAGTCTTACTTCATCTATATCTACATCCGCAATGATTGCTTTGATCGATGGAGTGCTTTTTCATCAAAATGTTTACGTGGCTGAAAAGGGTTGGGTGTGATCCTGTCAACACGAAGTTCTTCTACTCTGGCACCCTGTTCTTCAAGTTCAAAGCTGTCTATGTGACCAAGGTCTTTTCCATACGCCTCTTCTACTTCAGAAAGAATATCCCCCAGTCCTTTGCCTAATGCCATTTCTAACCTCTTGCTATCACTGTTGCCAGATCTCTATAGGCAATAGAACCTTTGGAACTTGTTGCATAATGCGTTACCGGTTTACCAAAACTTGGACTCTCTGCCACCTTTACATTTCGTGGTACTACAATACACTCTTTACCTTTTTTGATATGGAAAAGTTTATCTTTAAAATGATGACTTAGGTCTGCAAGCACTTGTTTAGAAAGATTATTTTGTTTTGAATACATAGTAGGCAAGAATCCTTTGATCTTGAGTTTCGGATTGATCGTTTTTTTCAAGAGGCTTACTGTATTGAGTAGCTGTGCCAATCCTTCTAATGCAAAAAACTCACACTGAATAGGAATGATCACTGAATCAGAAGCACTGAGAGCATTAATAGTAATGGGACCCAATGCCGGAGGGGAATCAATGATGATAAAATCAAACTTTTTAGAAACTTCTTTGATCTTCTCTTTCAAGATAAGTTCTCTGTTTTTCTTTTTAGGGTTATAAAACTCTTTTTCTATTCCCACAAGACCAATGTTCGAAGGTACAAGGCTAAGGTTCTTTATGGCAGTCTTCAGTACTACTTCAGAGATCTTTTTACTTCCGATAAGAACATGATAGATATTGAACTCATAATCACTTCTGCTAAATCCTAAACTGGTTGTTGCATTAGACTGGGGATCAATGTCTAAAAGAAGGACTTTTTTACCTTTTTCAGCTAAAGATGCTGCTAAGTTTACTGCTGTTGTTGTTTTCCCTACGCCACCCTTTTGGTTGGCTATGCTTATGACTTCACTCATCGTAAACTATACACCCTCTTACCCCCTATTATTAAAGAGCCATCCCCACACAAACTAGCGTCTGATAGGCTCTTTTGATAGTTTTCAATATGAACTGAAAACTTTCTACTTAGTTCAAATTCTACCTCATACTCACTAAAAATCTGCTTCCATTTTGGAAATTTTTCAAGTGCTCCAAGGTAATTTTCAAGCAACGTTTCCGGTGTAATATCGCACTGCAAGGCTCTGTAGCCATTTTGCGTATTTTTTAAATTTATTCCGATTCCACATACTAAAACATTTTTTACTTTTTGAGTGATCGTTCCACCAATTTTATCATCATTTATATAGAAATCATTTGGCCATTTTAACCAGATATTTTCACCAAGTGCCTGAAGTGTTTGTTTCATGATAAAAGAGAAGTAGATAGAAGCGGAAGAGAGTGATAGGTCTTCAGGAAGCATATCTAATTCTACAGCCACCGAAGCAAAAAAGTTCCCTTCTCCTCCACTCCAGCTGTTGTCTCTACTGCCTACACCAGAGCTCTGCTGCTGTGTGATAATAGCTATCGGAGCTTGTAATACTTTCTGCTCTATCTTTTCAATAAGATACTTTTGTGTAGAAGGAAGAGTATCAAACGATAATATCTCCAACTTTAAGCCCCCTTCCTACACAATATGATTTTGCAGACATTGCTTTTTTAGAAGCAGGTTGAAGATTCTCTATTTTCAAAGCACCTTTTTGACATCCTACTATAACACTATCATCTATAAAAGAGAGTATTTCAAAAGCTTTATTATTACTTGTTGTATCTACCAAAGAGAGTCTATCAAACTTTGTACCATTAGCTGAAAATATACCTGGCCAGCCCTCAAAAGCACGGTATTTATTATAAATAACCGTTGCATCCTTAAAATCTACTTCACCATCACTCTTTTTGATCTTCTTACAAAGTGTTGCTTGACTTTCATCTTGTTCTTCAGGTACTAGGTTTTTATAGTTTCTAATCGTACTAAGTGTAAGTTTACACGCATCATTAGTAAGTTGTTGCATAAGTGCATGTAGTCTCATATCATCAGGTATTACAAATTCAATTTTTTCAAGCATTGGTCCCGTATCCAATCCCTCTTCCATCAACATAGAAGTCACACCTGTTTTCTCATCTCCATTAAGTAAAGACTGCTGAACAGGACTTGCACCTCTGTACTGTGGTAAAAGTGAAGCGTGCAAATTAATGCATGGTGCAATATCCAAAATACTCTTAGGTAAGATCTGCCCAAATGCAGCTACCACAATAAAATCTGGCTGAGCATTTCTTATGGCATCTTCTATACCCTCATCGCTAAGACGATTAGGTTGCAGTACTTGAATAGCATTTTCTTCTGCTACTATCTTAACAGGTGGAGGTGTTAAAACTTTTTTACGCCCTACCGGACGGTTAGGTTGTGTTAAAACCAAAGAAACTTCCATATCTTCAGCTTCTATAAGTGTATCCAATATCTCTTTTGCATAATGGGGAGTTCCCATGTAGACTATTTTTTTCATCTATATCACCTATAAATATTTTATTATTGTATGTGAGTAGCACTATTTATTTTGAAATAGTGTTCCCCCATTATGCACACTATCCACAAGAAAACTTCTCACATCACTAAGATCAAACCCACTTGCTAAGAACATTTTCCTACCATATTTCATAAGAAAATCAGCTGATTGCAATTTAGTAACAATACCACCTGTAGCAAATTCATTGTTCGGTGTATGCTCTGCAGTAAGTTCTTCTTCCAAGATCGTAGTCACTACAGCTCTTCGTTTTGCATCATCATATCTGTTTGGATCTTTATCGTAAAATGCATCTATATCTGAAAGGATGACAAGAAGTTCTGCATCAAAGTAATGTGCTACATGCGCAGAGAGTCTGTCATTATCACCAAATACCAACTCCTCAATACTTACAGTATCATTTTCATTGATGATAGGAACAACACTGTTTTCAAGCAGTGTATCTATAGCCACTTTTGCATGTGCAACATGTTTAGCAGACTCAAAAACATCTGCAGAAAAAAGTACTTGTGAGCAAAGCACATCAAATATTGCAAATTTCTCTTGATACATCTTTAGTAAGAGTGGCTGTCCAATAGCAGCAAGAGCTTGTCTATTGGCAATAGAACTTCTATCTAAAGAAAGTCGTGTAAACCCTGCTGCTACAGCACCTGAACTCACTAAAATCACTTCATACTTATGTGTTTTAAGTTCTGCTATAAGCTGAACAAGTGCCAACATACGTACTTTTGCAATTTTCCCGTTTTGCGTTAAAACATGAGAACCAACTTTAATAACGATACGTTTCATAATTTACCTACTTCTATTGAGCTTCATTTTCTTCTTCAACATTTTTTACAAAACCATCTAAAGCATAACGTAACGCTTCTGTATTTATGTGTGCTACAGAAGAGATAGGGAGTACAAAAAGTGGCTCTTTTTCTGGTAAAGCTACACCAAAGTCTGTTTTAAATCCATAACTCATATATTTTGTATCTGCTTTATATTGATTCAAGGTATCATTGGCTCTCAAACCAATATCTGATAAAAAAGTTTTTGTAAGTTCATTCACTTCATCTTGCGACAAGGCATCTATCTTTGTGATTGCAATAGCATGTTTTCTCGTTGCTAAAGTTTCACTGTAACGTTGTAACTCTACCAAAAGTGTCTCATACTGATACTTCATCTCTCTGTAATTTGCTGCATCTATCATGAGAAGCAATGTTTTTGTTCTTTCGATATGTTTCAAGAACTCCAAACCTAAACCTCTACCATCACTCGCACCTTCAATGATACCAGGGATATCTGCCATCATAAATGAATCATAATCTCCTATGTGTACTACTCCGAGCTTTGGGGTGAGTGTTGTAAACTCATAATTTGCGACTTGTGGTCTGGCATTTGAGAGTGTAGCAATGAGTGTTGACTTCCCAACATTTGGATATCCAACAAGTCCAACATCTGCAATGAGTTTCATTTCAAGTCTTACTTCTTTGGTAACACCCGGCAAACCTGGCTGAGCATAAGTTGGTCTTTGGTTTGTTGAACTTTTAAAGTGCATATTTCCTAACCCACCTTTACCCCCTTCAAGAAACTGAACAATCTCTTCGCCTGTTTCCATATCTACCACAGTAGTACCCGGAGGTACCGTAATAATCGTATCTTGACCTTTGCGACCATAACATTTACGACCTTCACCCGGACGACCATTTTCTGCTTTGATGTGATGACGCCCACGAAGTCCTGAAAGTGTATCTGTATTATTATCTACTTTAAAAAAGACTGAGCCGCCACGACCACCATCTCCACCATCCGGACCACCGTTTGCAACAAATTTCTCTGTCCAAAAAGAGATGGCGCCTGCACCACCTTTACCTGAGCTGATCATGAGCTCAACACTATCTACGAACATAACTAAACCTTTATATCTTATGAGAAACTATCATCTAATATGATGATAGTAAATGAATTATGAAATTATATCTAAATTAGGAAAATTATCGCTATAATCTTCTATACTAAAATAATTTCAAGGGTATTTAATGAAATCTATTAAACCTATATCAACTATCATTCTATTAAGCTCATTCTTTCTATATAACGGTTGTACTCCAAGTAAAGTGCCAGTGAGTAAAGGCGGATACTATCATAGTGATATCTATTTTGGTAAAAACTTTTCAGATCATTTTAAACAGGGTATTGAAGATGGATGTACAACTTCTAAAGGAGATTATAAAAAATCACACTGGTTATTTAACAATGCTAAAGATTATAATGATGGTTGGTTTTTAGGCCGTAACAGATGTAAACATTTACTTGTTCTGGATGAAGAATAAAAAATGAAGATGATCTAAGAGGATTAGTAAGATAAGTCCGAGAAAAACTCGGACTCAAAAAATTATGCAGGTACTACTGAAACTTTCTTCTGACTAGCAGTTCTGTTATCAAATTTAACTACACCTTCAACTAATGCAAATAGTGTATGGTCTTTACCCATTCCTACACCATTACCTGGATGAACTTTAGTTCCTCTTTGTCTGATGATAATGTTACCTGGGATAACTGCCTCACCACCAAATTTCTTAACACCTAAACGACGTCCAGCTGAATCTCTGTTATTCTGAGTGGATCCTTGACCTTTCTTGTGTGCCATATGAGCTCCTTATGCTATTTTAGTAATTCTAACTCTTGTAAAGTCTCTTCTGAAACCTCTTTTAAGTTTTGAATCTTTTCTTCTTCTTTTCTTGTAGATGATAACTTTTTTATCTCTACCTAGAACTTCTTTGAATTCTACCGCTGCTTTTGGTTCAAGACTCATGTTGTCAAAACAGATGATATCACCCTCTTGAACTTTGAATTGTTGACCACTTGCTTTAATGATTGCGTACATTGCAAACCCTTTATTCTATATTGTCTTAAAAAAGTTCGTGATTATACCCAAACAATGTTTAATATTTTTTTAAAGTTTTAAGAAAAAATGAATATCCTCTAGCCAAAGTCAACATTAGCCTCTGCCAAGGCCATACAATCAATCTCAATCTTTACATTTTTTGGTAAACTACGTACTGCTACTGTACTTCTTACAGGCTTGTGTGTACCGAAATAATGTGCATAAATAGCATTGATCTTGTCGAAATCACGCATATCTTCTAAATAAATGGTTGTTTTGATCACATCATTAAACTGTGCATTAGCCGCTTCAAGGACATAAAAAAGATTTTTCATCACTTGATGTGTCTGGCTCTCAACATCATTTCCTACTAACTCTCCATTGGGTAATAAACCGATCTGTCCTGATGTATACACAAATCCATTAACAACAACTGCCTGTGAATATGGTCCTATGGCTTGCGGTGCCTCTTTGGTTGAAATGAATTTCATTTTTCAATCTCCTTACTGTGTATTTCTTTCATAAAAGACATAAGATGTAGAGTAGTCAGAAAATTCAAAATAAACTTTCATTTCTCCCGGGTCTTTTTTACCATTAAAATTCAGATCATCAATCCCGTATCCATAACGGTAAGGTCTCAATTCACCATCATTGCTTCCATAAGCTGTTGAGACCTTATCTATCTTAATAAACTTATGAACAAGTTTATCTCCGGCATAGACATCAAGTACTCCATTGGTCCCTGTCCAATTCTGCAATGAACGGCTAAGAGAGTTTTGTGTCTCTTGTGTACATCCGGCAAAGAACAGGATCATCGCTGATAAAAGTAAGGTTTTTAATTTCATAATTGATCCTTTAAATATGATTTGTCATATTCTAGCACTATTTGGATTAGACTTTTGGCATTCCGAATTTTTGTGTAATGAGTTCACCTTCATCATTAAAATAAAGATAATAGAGTTTGTCTTTTGTCACTGAAAGTCCTGCAAGGTAACGTAAGGCCAGGTTGGCTTGCAGTGAGCCTATGTGCATTACGATAGGGGCAGCGATTCCACCCGGTTTATGGTCAGAGATATTAAAAACTTGAAAATTCGCCTCTTCAAAAAAACAGACTTGTCCGTTAAACTCTTCCACAGAGGCATAGATCCAAGGTGTTTTAGTTTCTTTTGCATACTTATCTATCTCCCCTCTTACAGGTAGATTGTCTGTAGCATCCAAGATGAGATCATAGGTATTGTCCATTCCTTTAAAATCTTCAAAATCCATATCGAAAGCAACCACTTTTACAAAAGGATTTTTACTTTTGATGAGTGATGCCACTGCTTTAGCTTTACTTTTTCCTTCATCTTCAAGCGTAAAAGCTATCTGTCTATGGATATTATGATTGGAGACAGTATCAAAATCCACCATATGTATCTCACCAATACCTGAAGTTCCCAGTGCCATTGCCAGTGTACAACCTAATCCACCAGAACCAATGATCGCTATCTTTTTATTTTGTAAACTCTGTTGTACATTTGAACCCCAAAGCTGTATCTGTCTATTAAAGTATTGTTCTAGAGTCACAGTAACTCTTCTCTTTGCTTTAATTCCTTCTCAAAACCCCATACTCTTCGATGTTCCAAAACTTCTGCCTTATCGATCACTTCAATAAGCATCGACTCTTTATCTTCAAGCATCATCTCCACTTCACCTTGTGGAGATACTAACATTGTATCACCATAGAACTTCCACTTGACCTCATCATCACTGTACTCACCCAAACGATTTGCACGTAGAATGAAACATCCGTGTAAAAAGGCTTTGGTTTTAATGATCTCTCTCCAACGATTATGCGAACCAAACGTTGATGCTGTAGGAAGCAAAACCAGATCTATTTTCTTTTGTGTAACTTTTTGCCAAAAAGGGTCAAAATGAAGTTCAAATCCAGCCATGACCAGCACCTTAAAACCTTTGATGTTAAATGTCATCGGATCCTTGAGTGGAGCCACTTTATTTGCAAAAAATTTCTTTTCATTCCAGTGTGCATAGGGAAGTAAAATTTGCTGTTCATAGTAGCTTGCACTTTTAGGAGTGATCTTTGCAATGGTTTTATAATAACCGTCTTTTTTAGTCAAAATAATTGGAGCGATGAAAATAATGTCATATTTTTTTGCAAGACTTTTAAGTAGTTCTATATGTTTACGGCTCTGCTCTTTGACCATATTCGGTGCCATCGTTGCAAATTCTTTAAAAAAGTGGTTAAGCACATATTCACCAAGGAGCATAACATCTGCTCCCCTGCCATGTGCCTGCTTGAGATAAAATTCCAGTCGTGTAGCATTCATACCAAGTGTTGGCAATTGTAAGGCCGATACAACCAGTTGCTTACTGCTTGGCATTTAGATATCCTCTCCTACATTCTGATTGGCTTGTTCTATCACCGTAATTTTTGTTTTTGCTTCTTCTATAAGTGTTTGGGCTTCTTTAATGTTTCTAAGACCCTCTTCATAAAGCTTTACAGACTCTTCAAGTGTTATCTCCGGATTCATAAGCTTTTCAAGCAACTCTTTTGAGTGCTCTAGTTTTTCTTCAAAGGTTTCATTTTTCATTTAAGTACATCCTTGATATTTTCTTCAAATTTATCTAACTCCACCAAAAAAGCATCATGTCCATAATCACTCTGGACTTCAAGATAGCTATGCGACTGACCATTACGCTTCATCATCTTAGCGATGTGTTCCATCTCTGAAGGAAAAAATAGATAATCAGATGAAAAACTTATCATATGCACATTTGCTTTAATGCGTAAAATGGCATCATGTAATGAGTCATACCCACGACTTAGATTAAACGTATTGATCGCCTTTACTATATAAAGGTAAGAAAGCGGGTCAAAGATACGTGAGAAGTTATTGGTATTATACTCCATATATCGTTCTACTTCGTAACGCCCAAAGAGTTCAAAGAGACCATCATTGCTGACATAGTTACGACCAAATTTTTCGTCCATTGAATGAGGAGAAAGGTAAGAGATATGCCCGGCGATACGTCCGATGGCTAAACCATCCAACCCTACTTCTTTAAAATCATCTTTTGCATAATTCCCATGTTTAAAACGCGGGTCTCTGCGTATGGCTTCCATAGCTACTTTATTGAATGACATTGTCCAAGGTCTTGTTGCATAAGTTGCTGCCAGTGAGATGATATCATCTGCAAGATTTGGATAATCCACAGCAAACTGAAGTGCCTGCATCCCACCCATAGAGCCACCTACGATCGCTCTCAAATGATAAACACCTAGAGAAGAGAGTAACTGCATCTGTGCTCTGATCATATCTTTTACAGTGACTACAGGGAATCTCAGTCTATAAGGCTCTTCACTGGGATAGTTCGCACTCATAGGACCTGTGCTCCCAAAACATGAACCTAAAACATTAGTACAGATGACAAAATACTTCGTTGTATCTATCGCCCTACCATCACCGATCAATCCATCCCACCAACCTGCTTTTCTATCACCCTCATAGGTACCTGCAGCATGGTGTGAACCACTCAGTGCATGACAAACCAAAACAACATTACTCTTTTCTTCGTTTAGCTCACCATAAGTCTCATAAGCAAGTTCATAAGGCTCTAAAATACGCCCACTCTCTAAGTAAAGAGGGCTGCTAAAATGTGCTATTTTTGTTTCGATTTTCATTAGGTACTTTTGTGCTTGGAATTAATTTGTAGTATTTTATCATATTTAAACTTTTGGTGGGTAAACCCACCCTACACGACTTGCATATATGATCATGCGCGCAGGGTAGATTCATCCACCTTTTATAACAATCATTTATCCTAATGCCTTAACCAAATCTTCTATCAAATCTTGCGTATCTTCCAACCCAACACTCAGTCTCACAAGTCCACCAGGTACTCCTGCCTCTATAAGCTCCCCAGCTGAAAGTTGTTGATGCGTAGTACTTGCAGGATGCGTGATGATAGACTTACTGTCACCTATGTTTACCACAAGTGAGAAGATATCTGTACTATCTGCTATCTTCTGTGCTGTCTCTTTGTCAGCAACTTCAAAAGAAAGCAGTCCACTATGCCCCCCTTTAAAGTACTTTTGACCTAACTCGTAGTTAGCATCTGACTTAAGCCCAGGGTAATTGACTTTTCCTACTTTTGGATGTGCTTCAAGAAACTCTGCTATAGCTAACGCTGAACTTGAATGCTGTCTCATACGTAGTGGCAAAGTCTCAAGTCCCTGAATATACAACCATGAATTGAATGGAGAGGGTGCTGCACCCAAGTCACGCAGCAGTGCAAGTCTTACTCTAAGTGTAAAAAGTGGTAAAGGCAGATCACTGTATACAAGTCCGTGATAACTCTCATCTGGTTCATTAAAGTGTGAGTAACGTGCATTGCCTTTGATCTTCTCTACCAAATTATGACGTTCTACGATAACACCACCGATAGCAAGTCCTTGTCCTGTTGTATATTTACTAGCAGAGTGTACAGAGAGATCAATGCCATGTTCTAGTGGTTTACAAAGGATAGGTGTTCCTACAGTGTTATCTACACAAGTTAAAATGTTATGTTTGTCAGCAATAGCTACAATAGCATCAAAATCAGCTACATCAATACTTGGATTCGTGATGCTTTCAAAAAGGATGATCTTCGTTCTATCATCTACCAGTGCTTCTATTTCAGCAGGATTTCTTACATCAAAATAACGTGTCTCTATACCAAAACGTTTAATGGTATGTCCCGTAAGCGTAGTAGTACCGCCATAGACTTGCTTTGCAACGATAATATTATCTCCAGCCTCTGCCACATTGGCAATAGCATAAAAAATAGCCGCCATTCCAGAAGCAGTTCCTATAGCAGCCACTCCACCCTCAAGTGCAGCAAAACGTTTTTCAAACACATCCGTTGTAGGATTCATCAGTCTTGTATAGATATTCCCGAGTTCTTTAAGTGCAAAAAGATTTGCTGCATGCTCTGTATCTCTAAACTCATATGCAGTAGTCATATAGATAGGAACTGCCATAGTTCCCTGTGCATCTTTTTCATATCCAGCATGGATGGCCAGTGTTTGTTCGTGCATTACTCTTCCTTATTTAATAATATAGGTAAATTATAGCTTGTGCTAACTTGAAGAGAGGATTAATTATTGGAAAAGATCGTATTTGTATAGTGAGTATTTCCACAAAGATATGGTAATACTCATAGAGAGGATTTAACTATGATAGTTAGGAGACTCTTTAGTAATTGTCACATCATGCACATGAGACTCTTTCAATCCTGCAGAAGTGATCTCTACAAACTCTGCTTTTTCCCAGAATACTTTGATAGATTCTGAACCGCAGTAACCCATAGAAGATCTGAGTCCACCTATCATTTGGTGTACTACATCTGCTATCTTTCCACGATAAGGTACACGTCCTTCGATGCCTTCCGGTACAAGTTTGTCTGCTGCTGTTCCTTCTTGAAAGTAACGGTCAGTACTGCCTTTGCTCATTGCACCGATACTTCCCATACCTCTGTACTCTTTGAACTGTCTTCCGTTAAAAAGTATCATCTCTCCAGGGGCTTCATACGTACCTGCAAGTGCAGAACCTAACATCACACAACTTCCACCAACAGCAAGTGCTTTTGCTACATCACCAGAGTATTTTATACCACCATCAGCAATAACTGGTACACCTGCTTTGTTTGCAACCTGTGCTACTTCATCAATAGCAGAGATTTGAGGTACACCTACACCTGCTACGATACGTGTCGTACAGATAGATCCTGGTCCGATCCCCACTTTCACACCATCCGCACCTGCATCTATAAGATCTTGTGCAGCAACACCCGTTGCAATATTACCTGCGATCACATCTACATCTAATGTTTTCTTGATAAGTTTTACCGTATCAAGAATACCTTGTGAATGCCCATGTGCTGAATCAAGAACAATAACATCAACTCCAGCTTCTACTAATGCCTTAGCACGGTCAAGTTGCCCCACACCAATAGCTGCTGCAACTCTAAGACGACCATGCTCATCTTTGTTTGCATTGGGGTGTTTCTCTTTTTTCTCTATATCTTTAATGGTGATGAGTCCCATAAGTTTGTCATTATCATCTACTATAGGGAGTTTTTCTATCTTATGTTTTTGCATCTCTTTTGCAGCATCTTCAAGTGTTGTACCCTCTTGTCCAGTGACCAATGGTGCCGCGGTCATTACTTCTGATACTCTTAAGTTCATATCTGAGATGAAACGCATATCACGGTTGGTAATAATACCTATAAGTGTATTAGCCTCATCAACCACAGGCACACCAGAAATATGATACTCTGCCATAAGGGCATCCGCTTCACCTACACTCGCATCAGGACCAATGAAAATAGGATCAATAATAATACCCGATGTAGACTTTTTCACTTTTGTTACTTGAAATGCTTGTGTTTCAATATCCATATTTTTATGGATAACACCGATACCTCCAAGTCTAGCCATAGCGATCGCCGCTTTGAACTCTGTTACTGTATCCATTGCTGCAGAGACAATAGGGATATTAAGGCTTACTCTTTTAGTAAGTTGTGTTGTGATGCTTACTTCTTTTGGGAGGACAGTTGAATGTTGTGGTACAAGTAATACATCTTCAAATGTAAGTGCTCTTTTTTTAATGTTCATATTTTAGTCCTTAAAGTTTATTTACTATAGTTTACAGCTTTTTCCATGCTTGAAGCACCGTCAAAAAGTGTTTTTTCGTTAAATGCTTTAGCGATGAGTTGTAAACCTATCGGCATACCTTCATCATCTTTTGCAACTGGTAGAGAGATCGCAGGAAGACCCGCAAGGTTGATAGCGATCGTATACATATCACTTTTGTACATTTCAAGTGGGTCTTCTGAGGCTCCTATCTTAGGCGCAACAGTTGGTGCTACAGGGGATAAGATAAGGTCAGCCTCTTCAAAGATAGCGTTAAATTCATCTCTTATGAGATGTCTTACTTTTTGTGCTTTTACATAGTATGCATCATAATACCCCGACGAGAGTACAAAGTTACCAAGTAAGATACGTCTTTTTACCTCTGTACCAAAACCTTCGCTTCTTGTGTTGAAGAAAAGCTCTTCCGTGCTTTTAGACTCTGCTCTCGTTCCATAACGTACACCATCAAAACGTGCAAGGTTTGTTGCCGCTTCTGCTGTAGCCAAGATGTAGTATGTTGCAATATCATACTTCGTGTTCTGCATATTTTTATGAACGATAGTATGTCCGGCTTCTTCCAGTACTTTTACCGTGTCTGCATATGCTTTTTGTGTATCTTCATCTGCTTCAGAGATGTAGTTATCAATCACAGCGATCGTTAACTTAGCATCAGGATTAAGGTTATTTGCAATATCTTCTATCTCAAAGTCTGCAGAAGTAGAATCTTTATCATCATGCCCTTTGATCGCATCGTATAGAATTGCTGCATCTTCTACATTTTGAGCGATGGGTCCGATCTGATCAAGAGAAGAGGCATATGCTGCCAAACCAAAACGACTTACACGTCCATAAGTGGGTTTCATTCCTACTACACCACAATATGCAGCAGGCTGACGGATAGACCCGCCTGTGTCTGAACCAAGTGCTGCTATGGCGATACCACCTGCAACAGCTGCAGCTGATCCACCCGAAGATCCCCCCGGTACTCTATCTGTCCCATGTGGGTTTTTAGTTGCACCATAAAAAGAACTCTCTGTTGTAGAACCCATAGCAAACTCATCCATATTCGCTCTACCAAATGCCATCATCCCTTTAGATTTAAGGTTTTTGATCGCTGTGGCTTCGTAAGGTGCGATGTAGCCTTGAAGGATCTTAGAACCAGAAGTTACTGACCAGTCCTTTACTTGAATATTGTCTTTTATAAGGATAGGTACACCCTTACCTGAACTCTCAAATCCTACATAAGCATTAAGCCCAGACTCTTTGGCTTTTGTTTCGAGTTCGGCTCTCAGTTCGGCTAACTCTTCACTGGATTTTGTTAACGCTTCTTTTAGTGTTATCACGACTTGCTTCCTTTTCTCTTATAATATTCTACTACTGCCAACCCTACACCAACCAATCCAAATATAAATACAATAGAACCTATGATTACAGGCATTTGGATAGGCTGAGTCATATCAAACATTAGGCAACTTCTCCATCAGTAACAACTTTGGCACATCTCTCACAAGCACACTCTTCAGAAGTACTTGTAAATCTCCAACATCTTGGACATTTTGAAGCAGTTGCTTTATGTACTGTAAATGTTTTGCCTTCTACTTCAAATGAAGCTACCTGCTCAGCATCAGAACTTGCTTTCATAGCCGAAACCACAAACCAGTCTTCAAGGTCTTTACTGTCATTAATAGCAAATGTACTCATGTCCCCTGCTATTTCAACTTCAAGTGTAGACTTCATAAGTTTCTCTTTTTTGAGCTTATCAACAGCTTCTGAGAACTTCACTCTCGCTTCTAAAAGTATCGTGTCATCAAAAGAGCTTGCTACTTCTGGTACTTCAACATACACAAGGTCAAATACATTTTCCATGTCACCTTTGAAAAGTGCCGGTGCATACTCAAGTATCTCATCTACCGTGTATGTCAATACCGGTGCGACAAGACCTAACATCGCTTTAGAAATGTGTGCCATCGCTGATTGTGTTGCTCTTCTGCTTGCATCATTTTTATCTTCACAATAGAGTCTGTCTTTTGTGATATCCATATAGATACCTGAAAGCTCGTTCGTGATAAAGTGGTTCAATGTTGCAAATCCTCTAAGGAAGTCATATGCATCAAAAGAGCTTTTCACTGAAGCAAATACTTCTCTAGCTTTAGTAAGTATCCATCTGTCTAACTCACCATACGCGTCATTTGAGACATAAACTTCAAGATCATCCACATTCGCAAGTAAAAATCTAAAGGTATTTCGTATCTTTCTGTACTGCTCTGCTGTTTGCTTCAAAATACCATCAGAGATCTTCAAGTCTGTCTGATAGTCAGAAAGCGCAACCCATAGTCTCAAGATCTCAGAACCATACTGCTTGATAACTTTATCTGGAGCAACTACGTTACCCTTGGACTTAGACATCTTTTCACCCTTATCATCTACAGTAAATCCGTGAGTAATAAGTGTCTTGTATGGTGAAACTTGATTGATAGCTGAACTCAATAGCAATGAACTTTGGAACCAACCTCTATGCTGGTCACTACCTTCTATGTAAAGAGATGCCGGGTACTCCCCTGCATCATAGTTACCTGAACTTAATACTGAATTCCAAGTTGAACCAGAGTCAAACCATACATCCAAGATGTCAGAGATCTTCTCTAAGTCATCAGGATTATACTTGCTTCCTTCTGGTAAAAGTTCTGCATTTGACATAGAATACCAAGCATCTGCACCGTGTACGTCAAACAGGTTTGCAACATATTCCAACACCTCTGCATCAAAGATCACTTCTTTTGTACTTTTGATTCTAAAGAATGCTATAGGCACACCCCAAGAACGCTGACGAGAAATACACCAGTCAGGTCTTCCCTCTATCATCGGTTTGAGACGATTTTTAGAACTCTTCGGGTAAAAGTCAACACCCTCTATGGCGTTAAGTGCAGTATCTCTAAGTGTATTTTTTGCACCTTCTGCTTTATCATCTATAGAGATAAACCATTGGTTCGTTGCTCTATAGATAAGTGGTTTTTTTGTTCTCCAACAGTGTGGGTATGAGTGAACAAACTTACTTTCTTTAAGAAGTGAATCACCTAGTATTTCTAATATAGGTTCATTCGCTTTAAAGATATGCATCCCTACAAACTCTTCAGGGTTTGGCAAAAGATTTAGTCCTACCACAGATTCGTCAAAACACCCTCTTTCATCGACAGGCATCACAACTTCAAGACCATACTTAAGACCTACTTTGTAGTCATCTTCACCGTGACCAGGAGCAGTGTGCACACATCCTGTACCACCATCCATGAGTACATGCTCACCAAGTACCACTGTAGAAGTACGACCATTCACAGGGTTGATCGCTAAAAGGTTTTCCATCTCCGTTGCTGCGATCTTTCTGCTTGCATGACCAGAGACCACACCCTCTTCTATCATCGCATCATAACGTGCTTCTGCTACGATATGCCCATCATCGGTCAGTACATACATCTCTTCAGGATTTAAGGAGATACCTGTATTTGAAGGAAGTGTCCAGGGAGTCGTTGTCCAGATGACAAGCCCTGCTTTATCTTCCAGACCCAACTTTTCTTTGGCAGCATCAGAAAGTTCAAAATGTACATAAATAGAATAATCTTCTTTATCTTCATACTCTACCTCTGCATCTGCAAGTGCTGTTCTAGCAGCCCATGACCAGAAAATAGGTTTATGTCTTTCTACCAAAAGACCTTTTTTTGCCACATCACAAAGTGTTCTGTAAATGTTTGCTTCAAATTTAAAGTCCATAGTCACATAAGGGTTCTCCCAGTCTGCGATGATACCTAACTCTTTAAAACTATCTCTTTGAATATCTACAAACTTCGCAGCATGCGCTCGACAAAGCTCTCTAAACTTCTCTGTTGGCATTGCTTCTTTTTTACTTTTGCCAAGTTTCTCTTCTACTTTCTGCTCAATAGGCAAACCGTGACAGTCCCAACCCGGAGTCATACGAACAGCTTTACCCTGAAAATAGTTATATTTTAAAATGATGTCTTTAAGTGTTTTATTCAGTGCGTGACCGATATGAATGTCACCATTGGCATAAGGAGGTCCATCATGCAGTGTGAATATTTCAGCATCTACACGTTTTGCTTTCATTTGTTCATAAATATCGGCATCATACCATGCATTATATTTTTTAGGTTCATTAGTTGGAAGATTTCCACGCATTGGAAAGTCAGTTTTTGGAAGGAGGAGTGTATCTTTAAAATCCATTGTCGATAATACCTTAGTTTTATATTATCGTGTGATTGTATCCAAAAGAGGATTAAAACGCTCTTGGAGGTGGGGACTTTATTGAAGTGTATGCCTTGGTACAGTCCCACTCACAGCTATAACTTGATAAATACTTGAACTTTATAGTGGGATTTAAGTCTCCACTTCCAAGGTTTTCTGATACAATAACTGTATGAAAAATATTAACAACTTAGTAGAAAAAATTATCCAAAACCTCACAGAGCAAAACCAAACTATCACTTTTGCAGAAAGTTGTACCGGTGGGCGCATTGCAGCTGCATTTACAGCTATATCCGGGGCATCTGAGATACTAGATGGTTCTTGTGTGACCTATTCTAATGATATCAAACACCTTTGGTTAGGGGTTGAAAATGAAGTTTTAGATAAATATGGTGCCGTAAGTTCTCAGTGTGTGTCTCAAATGTTACAAGGAATACAGAGATTGGCAGGCGCTGACTATGCTATAGCAGTATCAGGTATAGCAGGGCCTACTGGCGGTACGGAGTTAAAACCTGTAGGAACTGTTTATATAGGTTTTCAAACACCATTCTCTCAGGAGGTATTTCATTGTAATTTTTCTGGACCAAGAGAAGCTATTCAAGAACAATCCACAATCTTTGCCATTGAAAAATTAGCAGAAATATTAAATATATGAAATATTTCCCATAAATCTCTTGACAATCAAAGGTTTCTGAGCTATAATTCCGTCCACTTATTCAAGTAATGAGTGCAAAAACGTGTGACCCGTTAGCTCAGTTGGTAGAGCAATTCCCTTTTAAGGAATGGGCCCTAGGTTCGAATCCTAGACGGGTCACCACTTTTACAATATATGGTCGCTTAGCTCAGTTGGTAGAGCGCTACCCTTACAAGGTAGATGTCACAAGTTCGAGTCTTGTAGCGACCACCATAAACAATGTTAATATGCGGTGGTAGTTCAGTTGGTTAGAATACCTGCCTGTCACGCAGGGGGTCGCGAGTTCGAGTCTCGTCCACCGCGCCATTACATTGTTGACCCGTTAGCTCAGTTGGTAGAGCAATTCCCTTTTAAGGAATGGGCCCTAGGTTCGAATCCTAGACGGGTCACCACTTTTAACAATATTATGTTTACGGTATCTGATGACCCTTTCATCTAGTGGCCAAGGATATTACGTTTTCAACGTAAAAACAGAGGTTCAAATCCTTTAGGGGTCGCCATTCTGTTA
>NATJ01000012.1 GCA_002085305.1 Epsilonproteobacteria bacterium 4484_65
AGTAGCCTATTCCTGAGAAGGTATATTGCTTTGCATCAACTACTTTGTGCCCATCTAAAGCAAAATCCCCCTCAGGGTTGTGCTCAGGGTTGGGTACGAGTACTAAATGGGCTAAAATGCCATCTGCAAGCTTTCTGTGATATTGGAAATCATAGTCTGTGAAGATATCACCATTAACAACTAAAAAAGTTTCATCACCAAGTAAAGGCAAAGCTTTTACAATGCCCCCTGCACTTTCCAAGCCACCCTCTTCTTGTTCATCAGAATAGCTAATATTCACACCCCACTCAGAACCATCACCCAAAGCTTCAGGTATCTGATAACCTAAGTGGGCGATGTTTATAACTATCTCTTTGAAGTCATCATGTGCCAGGCGTTCTATGTGCCAAAGGATTAGTGGGATGCCTCCTACTTTTAGAAGTGGCTTAGGGGTTACATCTGTAAGTGGTCTCATGCGAGTTCCAAAACCTGCTGCTAATATCATGGCTTTCATTATCAATCCTTCATTTGGTGGGCAGGAATGCCCACCCTACATTTATTAATCACGCAAAGCGTGCCTTGTCATCTCGAACGACCTTGAAAGCAAAGCGATTCGAGAGAGATGACGATTTTTTGCTTCGTTTTTTCTAAAAAAATGAAGGGAGAAACACACTTGCAATCTGGGATTACAAATCACTTAATTTATTAAGAAGAGTAACTAGTTCCTTAGTCTCTGGATATTTGGAACCAGTTTCCAACACATACTTCATAGTCAATGGTATATCATCCAAATACCCATCCTTCCCATCACGCAAAGACAACCTTGCAAAAATCCCAAGCACCTTGATATGCCGTTGTAACCCCATAAAGTCAAACCATCTAATGAATGTTGCATCATCTACATCCAAACCTACACCATCACGATAATACAAAGCAAGTTCATTTACTTCTTCTTTATCCCACTCAATATAACAATCTTTAAGTAATGATACCAAATCATAGGTTATAGCCCCAACCCGTGCATCTTGGAAATCTATGATACCTATATCATCTTTTGGAGTGAGCATGATATTTCGTGAATGGAAGTCTCGGTGCACAAAGACACCTTGGGGTTGTTCCAGTACTACATCTGCTATGGTATCTAAAGTAGTTTTGATGATATTTTTTTGTTCCTTTGTCAGTGATACATCCAAATATTTACCCAAATACCACTCTTCCATCAACTCCATTTCAAAGAGTAGAAAGTCTTTGTCATAAGGTGGTAGGTTTGTAGTGTCAGTTCTTTGCATTTTGACTATTTCATCTATGGCTTTTTTATAGAGTACTTTGTAATTATCCTCATCTAAAATATCCAGATAATGTCTGCTTCCAAAGTCTCGCAAGATAAGATATCCAGATTCCATATTTTTTACTATGATATGTGGCACCCTTACATTTACAGATTCTAGTCTTTCATTCATATTTACAAATGGGATTAAACTTTCCAGTAATAATGAGGAGTCCATAAGAACATAAGTTTCATCATCTTTACTAAGTCTATAGTAAGTTCTGAAACTTGCATCAGCAGAGGCTACTTCGATACTCCACTCACCCCAACCAATGCTTTCAAGCCAAGCTTTTATCTTACTCATATAACCCACCCAAAACAGCATTGTCACTGGCTCCAGTCACATCTTTCAAATTGACCTTCTCTCTATGCACACGCTTATACGCCAACCAAGCAAAGGTCATCGCTTCTATCATATCTGCATTGGAAGCAATAGCCACTTCCACATTTGGCATAAGCGCTTTGATACGTTCAACAAGAAAGCTGTTTTTAGCACCTCCACCACAAAGGAGTACAACATCTCTGTTAAATTGCAATACTTCATTACTGATACTAAGAGCTGTAAGTTCAAGAAGCGTTCTCTGTACATCTTCTGGGTTATGGGTTTTTCCAGAAAGATAACCCTGCAACCAAGCTTTATTGAACTTCTCCCTGCCCGTACTCTTTGGATATGGCTGTTCAAAATAGTCATCTGACATCATACGATCTAAAAGTGCATAGTCAACACTGCCTGATTTTGCCCACTCTCCGTCTTTGTCATAAGAGATACCTTCATGCTGAGCTATCCACATATCCATTAATACATTTCCACAGCCTGTGTCGTACCCTATAAGCTTTTCATCAATTACAGTGATATTTGCCATCCCACCAATATTTACAATAGATATAGACCCTTTAATATTATCAAATATAAACTCATGAAAAGCAGGAGCAAAAGGTGCACCCTGCCCACCCAGTGCCACATCTTTACGTCTAAAGTCTGCAACTACCGGTATGCCTGTTTTTGCAGTCAAAATGTTGGGATCTCCCAGTTGCATGGAGAAAGGATACTCTCCCGTAGGCTCATGCCAAAGTGTCTGCCCGTGCAAGCCAATGGCTTTAATGCTAGAGGCATCTATATTTTCACGTATAAGCAAAGCACCTACAGCCTGGGTAAATAACAAACCCAAACGATGGTCCATCTGCCCTACTGCTTCCAAGGTACTTTTGCCCTCGATCATCGTTAATATGTCTGTTTTGAGTTCTAAAGATAAAGGATATTCCAAAGAGCTGATAAGTCTGCACGATGAAGTATCTATCTCACACAGTACAACATCCACTCCATCCAGTGATGTGCCTGACATAATGCCTATATAAAGATCTCTTTTCCCACTCATTAAAACTTCCTAATTGTAGTTGTATTATAGTATCATGTTTTATCAATATTACCCTACGACTATGTTTATTTTTCAGTGATAGATTCTATTTGTTAACAAATTATTATAGTTTTTCGTATATTATGGAGTATATATCTATAATATAAAGGTGAAAAATGAAGAAATATAAATATTATCTAAGCTTTTTTATTATAACCATATCAATATTTCTGACAAACGCATTTTTTGCTAATGCAAAAGAAAGTAAAGTACTTTTTGCTAAGAACAGTGCTTTAACCATAGAAGAGAAACAGAATATCTCTATTTTTGAAAATGTGAAAGACAGTGTTGTTTTTATCTCTATTCATCAACAGGTCATTGACAATTTGCGTATGACTACATTTGATATACCAAAAGGTTCAGGAAGTGGATTTATATGGGATAAGGATGGGCATATCGTTACCAACTATCATGTCATAATGAATGCCAATAAAGCAGTAGTCACACTAAAAAACGGCAAAAGATATCAAGCTTCTCTTGTTGGAGCCGCACCGAGTTATGATATAGCTGTACTCAAGATAAAGACAGAGAAGCACTTGCTTAAACCTGTTGTTCTTGATACAAGTAGAGATCTCAAAGTCGGACAGACCGTCTATGCTGTCGGTAACCCTTTTGGGCTTGACTGGACGATGACAAAAGGTATCATATCTGCTCTTGAGCGAAGTATGTATGCAACAAATGGTCGACCCATTAGACATATGATACAGACTGATGCTTCCATCAACCCCGGAAATTCAGGAGGTCCACTACTGAACAGTAGAGGTAGGGTCATCGGGGTGAACAATATGATCTTAAGCCCCAGCGGTGCAAATGCAGGTATAGGTTTTTCCATCCCTATAGATACGGTAAACAGAGTTGTCAATTCCATTATTAAAAAAGGTGTCTATGTCAGGCCTGCTATCGGAATAAGTGTAGACAACAGGATCAATGAACTCTACAGACAATCCAGTGGCAGAGGCGGTGTGGTTGTATTAGATGTCACACCAAATACATCTGCTGCAAAAAACAAACTAAGACCGACATCTGTAGACACAAGAGGCTCTATAACATTCGGAGATGTAATCATCTCTGTGGATGCAAAGAAAATTGAAACACTTGAAGATCTCTACAGTGTACTTGATGAGCATAAAAATGGAGATACTGTAACGCTTGAAGTATTAAGGGAGAAAAAGAGAAAAAAGATAGATATAGAATTACAGTGATTTTATGTTTTGTTTTTTCCCATCAGCATAACCCCAAAAGCAACCATAGTCCCACCAAGTATCTGCCAAGCAAAACCAAGTTTAAAGTCAAGGACAGCCCCAAGCACATATGGTTGAAGCAGAAGCACGGTCAGAAATCCGCCTATAAGTGACAAAGGAACCGTACTGGCATTTCCACGCTTTGTGAAGATAGCCGCTCCAAACACTCCAAGCAATCCGGTATAGGCAAATGCCATTACACCAAGAGCAAAACTAAGTAGTGGCAGTTCCGTGTAGCGTTGCCAGTAGTACGATAGCATCGCCATGGCTGAGAGTGCTACTGCAAAGAGAAGTACAGAAGCTCTACTAGCCTTCACAAAATGTATCTCATCAACATTGCTTCTTTTCAGCTTCCAAGGTTTATAGAGGTCTTCTATGGCTACTGAAGACATAGCTCCAAGTACAGAGTTAGAACTGGACAGTGCGGCAGCTACAGCTCCTACAGTGACCAATCCTCTCATACCTTCTGGCATCTCGTGCAAAATATAGTACATAAAGATAGTGATCTTCTCACCTTCAAATTTCTGTACTACTTCTGTACTCAAACCAGAGAGTTCAGGATGTTGGTAGAAGAGATAGAGGAGTAACCCGATCATCAAAAAGAGTATGGCTACAGGAATGGTCATGTAAATGCTCATCATAAGTGAGCGTTGTGCTTCTTTCGCACTTTTACATGTAAGCGCTCTTTGTGTCATGTCCTGATCCAGTCCATAGGCTGCAATGTTAAGAAGTAACCATCCGCCGAGCAATGCCCATACTGAAAATCCACCCGATAGTGACCAGTCAAGTAGTTTGAGTTTATTATCTGCTTGTAATGTATTCACTACAGTAGAAAAGTCTGCATCTATGCTCACATAGAGGTAAACAAGTACAGCGATCCCTGCTCCAATGTAGGTAATGGCTTGAATGATATCTGAAAAGATGACAGATTTCACTCCTCCAAAATAGACATATGCCAGGGCACCAAGCATTAAAATGCTGATAGATATGGCTACATGTGTAGGTGTAATATCTAAAAAGAGTATCATCGAGATGGCAAGTGCACCTATGTAGAGTCGTGCACCGGAGGCAAAGAGACGTCCTATGAGGAACATCACCCCAGCTTGTTTCTTGGCAGACTCACCGTAACGTTTTTCAAGGAGTTCATAAACAGTGACTGCGTTAATGGCATAAAAACGGGGAATAAGGACTTTAGCTACGAAGATCACAGCTAAAAAAGCTGAGAGGTAAAACCCTATGAACGTAAGGTCTTTACCATAGGAGTATTCAGGACCTCCAAGAAACGTAGCTGCCGACTGTGAAGTTGCCAGTACCGAGATAGCCACAGCGAACATCGGTACAGTATTGCCACCTACAAAGTAATCTCTAGTAGACTTTATCTTACCCTGACTCAATATGACAGAAGTCAAAATAAGCACCAGGAAATAAGCAGCAAAGATACTCCAGTCAAGCGTACTGAATGCTGAATTCATTATTTCGCTTTAGGTGGTGTTTTAAGATGTAGATCTTTTACTTTTGAACGTACTGCTTGCATAAATTTTGGTCCGGGATCACTTTTAACTGTACGATAACCTTTGTCTTTTTCCAACCATAATGATGTATTCTCCATCTGTCTATACTCATGATGTCCTATGAGGTAATTGATGCTGGGGTATTTGCCTTTGAGGTAGTAAACAAGGTCTATATTCGCTTTCAGTTGTGCAGGTGTAAGATCTTCAGCCTTATTATCTTTCCCACCGATATTCTCTATCCCTATACTTGAGTAGTTCAACCCTATGACATGGCGTGCCATCCAGTTCTCAGGCATCAAACGATAAATGGTACCATCACGGGCTACCATAAAGTGTGACGATACATTGAGCTGTGATGCTTTAGCAATATCTTTCCTGTCTGTAAGCAGTCTTTGAGGCTGCAGACGTTTAAATGACTTGTCAAAACTCATCTCAGCAGTCCAGTGAAGCAAGATGATCTTAGGTGTAATCGTAATATCATTGACCGTTTTTCCATAATGAGATTTGATGTACTCTTTTGTCATAGCGACACGCTCTGCTCCAAAATCTATGGGTTTGTCGATGATATGAAGGGGTTGTATAGGTTGTGTAGTACATGTTTCACATTTAGGTTCTTCTTTTGCACAGGCAGTAAAGGCAATGAGTGTGAGGGACAGCAGTAAAGTTTTTGTCATCAAATAAATCCTAATTTATAGTTGGACTTATTTTATCTAATCTTGGCTATGGTCTTCTTTGTTCATCATGAACACGATCACTATCGCCATAGGAGGGATACTTAACGCCAGAATATACGAAGGAATATGAAGCAGTCCCTGTCTATTGAGATAGAGAAAACCTAATACTAAAACAGCATAAGCACCAAGGCGATAGAAAGAAAAAGCTGCTTTACTGTCTTTCATCGTTTGAGAGAGCGTTCGTTTATTCTCTTTAAGTCTTTTTCTCTCTTCTTTAACTGTTTCTACCAGATCTTTCTCTTCAGCTTCAACGATATCTTCACTGTAAAGGTCATAAGGGTCTTCAAGTTTGTCTATAACATCTTTAGAGTCATCCATTGCAATAACATTATGTTCTACAGCTGTATTGACCATGCGACGGTAACTTATCATCGAGGCTATCATTACCAGGGCAGCAGATATGAAACCGATCTGGGTATTGTAAAGCGTTTTGATATCAAAAAATATTATAGATATAAGTATGATAATAATATCTGTAACAATGAGCGTTTTAAGGAGTTTAGTATTAATACTTGTCATCCTCATCCTCAGCATCATATTTGTCTTGTTGTTCTTGTTTATAGGTGTATCTCGGGTCTTTTGCAAGTTCATCCAATGATTTTTTCTGCTTTGCATAGGCTTTATAAACATTAAGTATAGCAGCACCTATACCGATAAATACACCTATCCAAAGTGTCCACCCTGCTCCAGTAAGATTACGTAGACCAAGTCCTATCGCTACACCGATGAGTACGGCAACCACCATAGAGATACCAAGGCTTAATCCATCGGCAGCATCAACTACTTTTTTGAATTTAGGTTCTTCATTTTTCATTATATTCTGATCCTCTCATCTATTTTAACTGCTCTGTCCTGCCACTGTTTTCAAATCGCTTCGCTTTCAAGGGCGTTTGCCACAACATTATTTATAATTATTTAGTAATTTCTTGCATAACCTCATAAGCAGATTTAATCGTCTCGTCTATCATTTTGTCTGTCGTTACAGTAGAGATAAACCCTGTCTCATATGATGAACAGGCAAGGTATATACCTTTATCCAGCATTCCTTTGTGGAATTTGGCAAACATTTCAGAGTCATTTTCAAGTGCATCATCGAAGTTCTTTACCGGCTTGTCTGAGAAGAAGAACCCGAACATAGAACCTCTTACATCTGTAACCAATGGAATATCTACGGCTACTGCTGCTTTTTTAAATCCGTCCATAAGCTTCTTCGCTTTATTGCCTAATTCTACATATAGAGCAGGGTTTGCTTTGAGCTTTTTAAGACTTGTAAGTCCTGCAGCCATGGCTACAGGGTTACCACTGAGTGTTCCTGCCTGATAGACCGGACCTTCCGGTGAAAGATGTGCCATAATATCAGCTCTTGCACCAAAAGCACCCACAGGCATACCCGCACCGATCACCTTACCGAGTGTTACCATGTCTGGCTTCACTGTTGAAATGCCTTGAGCTCCTTTAAGCGATGCTCTAAATCCACTCATTACTTCATCAAATATAAGCAATGCTCCATGCTCTGTACAGATGGTTCTAAGTTGCTTTAAAAACTCCTCATCTGCAGGTACAAGACCCATGTTACCTGCAATAGGCTCGATGATCACACAGGCGATATCATCCGGGCTGTCTGCAAAACATTTTTGTACACTCTCGATGTCATTGTAGGTAGCGAGCAGTGTATGTTTAGTAAGATCCTCCGGTACTCCCGGGCTTGATGGTGTTCCAAAAGTAGCTAAACCTGAACCAGCCTCTACTAAAAGTGAATCAGAGTGACCATGGTAACATCCTGTAAATTTTAAAATGTTATCTCTACCCGTTACACCACGAGCCAAACGAATGGCAGACATGACTGCTTCCGTACCCGAACTTACAAAACGTACTTTATCGATACTGTCAAAAAGTGTGACTATCTCTCGTGCAAGTTCTGTCTCTAGTGTCGTAGGTGCACCAAAGCTTAGTCCTTTCATCACTGCTTTAAATACGGATGTTTCAATATCTGCATCACAATGACCAAAGATAAGTGGTCCCCAACTCTGTACATAATCGATGTACTTGTTCCCATCAATATCAAAAAGGTGTCCACCCTCTCCTCTATCGATAAACGGTGGTGTACCCTCTACCCCGGAAAATGCACGTACCGGTGAGTCAACTCCACCTGGTATTACTTTATATGCTTCTTCAAATGCTGCTATACTTTTATCATATGCCATATTGTTAATCCTCATTATGTATAATTGCAGGGATTATACACTAAGGGTACTAAGGAGAGGATTATCAGAACACTGAAAGGAATATTGCTCTCTTTATTGTTACATTTACTCATTTTACTGCTCTTTATGCTGACGTTTAAAGATGTAATACTTCCTCCCCCGGGAGGTCAAGAGAAGAAGATTAGCCTTAATCTCTCTAAGTTTGTACCTCCTCCTGCACCAAAGCCCGTGGTTATTCCTCCTAAACCAAAACCTGTTCCGGTCAAACCGCCTGTACCAAAACCTATAGTGGAAAAAAAGATAGAACCCAAACCTGAAGTACAACCCATAAAGAAAAAAGTTTTAGATGAGAGTAAAAAGATTTTTGCTGAGAAAAGTACAGAAGAGAATAACGTGACCAAAATAGAACCAAAACCTAAAAAGAAGATTGTGAAAAAAGAAGTTAAGAAAAAAGTGCCCAAAAAAACAAAAAAGAAACGGGTAGTTAAAAAAACAAAGAAATATAAGAAACCTAAACGTTCAAATGATGCACTTTTCAATTCACTCATGGGTGCTGCCAGTAGTACTTCTATGTACCCTTCAAGTCGACGAGCATCTTCCGGAAGCTATGCAGCAAAAATGATAAAGCAACTCTATGGAAATGAGTTCAACTCTTTCAGCCCAACCCAAAAGAAGTTCATTCAAAACAACTTGGGTACTATCCACCGCATCACCCAACGCACACTTACGCGCAACGGCTACCCAACGGTTGCGGTACAAACAAGACAACAAGGTACCAATGTTGTCTCCTTTTATCTCCATCCAAACGGTGACATTACAGGACTGAGACTTAAAAAACGCATGGGTTATGAAGCCTTAGATCAAAATACTTTAGACGTCATACGCATCGCCTATAAAAACTACCCCTTACCAAATAAAAAAACTAAGATCATGTTTTATGTGACATATACTCTTTATTAGGGTAAAATTATCGAACAAGGTTATAAAAAGGTCATTTATCATGAGTATATTGGAAAGTTATTGGGTTAAGATCCCGTGGTGGTCCGTACGTAAAGTTTCTCGAATGCTTTTGAGTGCTTTTTTAGGTGCTCTACTCATAGGAGTTATCGTATTTGTACTTTATATGAATTCTCTTCCTTCTCTTTCTACCTGGCATACCACTACACTTCAACATGAATTTAGTACTAAGTTAACAATGAAAAACACAGTGAAAGACTTTGATGCTTATATTGCTTTAGAAAACCAACTCTTTGAAGAGTTGGACAGTGAGATATATGAGAAAGTATTACCTAGCGAAAAAAACCGTATCAATCGCTATACTAAAAACAGTGTTTCTAACCCGAAGCGTTGGAACAAAGCCTGGAATAAAAGTTTTGAACTCCCTGTTGAAAACCCCAAGATGGGTGTACTTCTTTTGCATGGTATGTCAGATTCACCTTATAGTCTTCATGCGCAAGCAGAGTATCTGCATAAGAAAGGGGTTTGGGTTGTTGCTATGCGTATGCCTGGTCACGGTACCATTCCCTCTGGTCTTATAGAACTCAAATGGCAAGATATGGCAGCCGTTGTCCAAATAGGCATGGAACGTTTAAGTCAAAAATTGGGAGACAAACCCATACACATAATGGGCTATTCCACAGGTGCACCATTGGCCCTACACTATACACTGTCAGCACTGAAAGACTCAACATTGATTCTGCCTTCTAGTCTTATATTTTATTCTCCTGCCATAGGAGTAAGTCCGGCAGCTCCTTTGGCTATCTGGCAAAGTCGTTTAGGGCATCTTTTTGGCTTGCCTAAACTGGAATGGAACGCTATCACTCCTGAGTTCGACCCCTTTAAGTATAGTTCTTTTGCTGTCAATGCAGGTGACCAAGTCTATCGCGTTTGCAATGAAGTACAAAAACAGTTTGATGATTACGCTGCAAATAGCAAGAATCAAAAACCGTTTCCTCCTGTTTTAAGTTTTGCATCTATCGTAGATAGCACGGTTACTGTCCCTGCCATCGTTGATGGTCTCTATAAACGTCTTCCGGAGGGTAACCATACACTAGTACTCTTCGATATAAACCATCACTTCAGCTCTAAATATCTTATCAAACAAGGTATTACTGCTTCCTTGCAAAACCTACGTAAGACTCCCCCAAAGGTACACTATACTTTTGACTTGATCAGTGATCTGAACTCAACAGATGGAAATCTCAAGCAGATTACAAATGGTAAAACAGCTAAAATACTTGACTTACTATGGCCAAAAAGACTCTACTCACTCTCACACTTGGCCATGCCAATAAGCAGTAATGACCCACTCTATGGAGACAAAAATGCACCCAAAAGCCCAGGTATACAACTGGGCCATCTTGCTATCTACGGAGAAACCTCTGTGCTACAGACATCAGCATCTTCTTTGCTTAGACAACGATGGAATCCTTTTCATAACTATACGAAGCAAAGAGTGTTAGAGTTTATGGGCTTGGAATGATCTTTACAAATCTTTTCAGGAAAATATTTATAGCTTCCCAATACCCCTCATGAGACGGATTTCCCTTCCAGAGTGCCTTTGCTCCGTGTACACCCTTGGTCGGAGGAAGATAATACATTTTCTCTTTTGAGGGCATTGCATTATAAATATTCCACCAGTATTTTTTCTCATCTTTGGCAGAGGTAATAAAAACAGGTATCTTTAATGTTTTTACAGAATCTTCTATAAACGTCTTTCCTCTTTCTTTACAGTACTCTCCCGGAGAAAATGCAAGTACGCCATCTATGCTTTCATCTATACTCGCCATATAGAGTGCCAGTCCAGAGGAGTAAGAACTGCCCCAAAGAAGCAATGCTCCCTGACTTAAATGCTTTTTAGTGTATGCCAATGAAGCTTCAATGTCGGGGAGTGTTGCAAGGTATGAGATGTCTAAGTCTTTTTCAAGTGCTATGTCCGATATCTCATTGACTATATTATTTACAGTACCACCGCTACGTAGATCTACCGCCATCACATTAAATCCCATTTGATTCAATTTTGGTGCGATCTCAAGATATTCACCTTTACTGTATGTGGCTTGATGGAGTAAGAGTATAAAGGGTTTACTTCTGTCACTGTCACTATAAAGATGTGCAGAGATAGGCAAGCCATCTTGAGAGGGAAATTGTATCGTTTTGTACTCACCCGATGCACCCGATGTAAGTAAAGATGTCAGAGTTAAAAGTAATAATAGGTATTTCATAGATTACCCTTTTATGCTATATGGAATATTCTATCATAAATATCAAGACATACTTCTCAATTGTATATACTTAATAGATACCTATCTTATAAGCATGCATTATTTAACTTGGATTTACCCTACTGATATATACTAGGAAAAAGCAACCTTTTAGATGTTTTTAAATAAAATAATGAATTAATTCTACGTCCACATTTATGAAAGAGTATTATGATTAAAAAAAGTAAAAAAATTATCGTTACGGGATTACTCTCTACTTTGACCGCTGCCTATCTCCTTGGCAGTTTTGCTCAAGCCAAAAGTACTTCTACAGAGTCTACAGCAAAAGATAAACTTGAAGCCTATATCAAGTTTACTCAGATACTCAATGTGATAGAAAGAGAGTATGTTGATGATGTCAATACTACAGACCTTGTAGATAAAGCACTTAAGGGACTCATGACGAACCTTGACTCTCACTCTACTTTTATGGATAAAAAAGCCTATAAAGACCTTACTGTTCAAACCAAAGGTGAGTTTGGCGGATTGGGTATCTCTGTTGGCATGAAAGACGGTGCACTCACTGTTATTGCTCCTTTAGATGGTACTCCGGCCTTTAAAGCGGGTGTAAAAGCCGGAGACATCATCTTAAAGATTGACGATAAACCGATATCGTTTTAACCATGATCAGAAAAAATGAGCCTAAACCGATCAAAATCAAGATCACAAGAGATATTATCAAGATCCAATCCGTGTATGTAAAAACCATAGGAGAAAAAATACTTTACATTCATGTAACCTCTTTTGACCAAAAAGTAGTAGAAGGTGTAAAAAAGGCCA
The DNA here is from genome assembly GCA_002085305.1 of Epsilonproteobacteria bacterium 4484_65. Taxonomy (GTDB): domain Bacteria; phylum Campylobacterota; class Campylobacteria; order Campylobacterales; family Sulfurovaceae; genus Sulfurovum. The sequence continues at coordinate 12,455 of NATJ01000012.1, forward strand.
TTAAAGAGAACCCTAAAACTGAGGGAATCATCCTTGACTTTAGAAATAACCCTGGTGGATTACTTGACCAAGCGGTTGGTCTGGTTGATCTTTTTGTTGAAAAAGGTGTTATCGTCAGCCAAAAAGGGAAATCTAAAGAGGAAAATATTAAATATAATGCTCATAAAGAAAACAGTGATACCCAAACACCTATCGTAACCTTGGTAAATGGCGGATCTGCCTCTGCCAGTGAGATCGTAGCCGGCGCACTGCAAGACTTCAACCGTTCTATTGTTGTAGGTGAAAAAACATTTGGTAAAGGGTCAGTACAGATCGTTATGCCTATAGGTGAGAAAGAAGCGCTGAAACTTACAGTAGCCAGATATTATCTTCCAAGTGGACGTACTATCCAGGCTGAAGGTGTTACTCCGGACATCATCATACATTCAGGTGAATGTGAGCAGAAAGAAGATCCTATGTTCCTTAAAGAACGTGATCTTAAAAAACACCTTGAGAGCGAATTGGAAAAGATAGATGCCAATGCAACTATCAAAACGATCAGGGTAGATGACAACAGTACAGAGGGTAATACTACAAAAGCTGAAGATGACAATGAAACGATCATTACAGATGAACAACTCTATAAAGATGCACAACTGAAAAGCAGTGTAGACATTTTAAAAGCATTAATTATCACACATAAAGGAAAAAAATAATGGCAACAGATACACTTGTAAAGCAATCATTGGTCTATGAAGGTAAAGCAAAAAAGATTTGGACAACAGAATATCCTGAACTCTATATCTCTGAGTTTAAAGATGACCTGACAGCATTCAATGGTGAAAAGAAATCAAGTGAAGAAGGCAAAGGTGCGCTGAATAATGAAATTTCTACGGAACTTTTCAAGTATCTTAATGGGAAAGGTATCCCTACGCACTTTGTAGAAATGTTAGATAAAAACCACATGCTTCATAAAAAAGCTGAAGTGATCTACATCGAAGTGATCGTAAGAAACATTGCAACAGG
>NATJ01000108.1 GCA_002085305.1 Epsilonproteobacteria bacterium 4484_65
TTTTGTTTTTGTGATATTTTTGTCTTTATTGCAGGAGATTTTTTCTGCTTCTGGGGTGTTTTTGTCTTCATAGCCCATAATGATTTTTGAGCAGACTCTTTTTTTGCTACTTTTTTGACAACTTTATTATCTACTCTCGTCACACCTCTGCCTTTATACTTTACCAACCATGTCATAATATCATTTTGAAGTTTTGCAGCCTTCCATCTTCCCTGATTGGTATTGACCAGTATCACTACAGTGTAGAGTCTACCCGTTTTACTTTTGACATACCCACCGATATTTTTAACTCTTTTCAGTGTCCCCGTTTTCATCCAAGCACGTTTTTTAACAGCGGTTCCTCTAAAACGCTTTTTGATGGTTCCATCGACCCCTGCGATGGAAAGGGTGTTCATCCATCTTTGTCCATAACGGCTATAAGCATTATCATACATATCTGCTAAGATCTTTGCAGACATTTTTGCAGAGCGTGAAAGCCCACTGCCGTTATCTATTTTCAGTGTCCCTCTACTCAAAGCACCTTTACTTCTTAAAATGTACTCAACAGCCTTTCGCCCTTTGTCGGCTGTAGCTGGTGCACCATATACTTTAGCTCCTAAAAAAAGCAATAGATGACGTGCATAAAGGTTATTTGATTTTTTAGCTGTTTTAGAGACGATCTTTTCTAAACTTTTAGAGTAATGCGTGAACAGTATATTTGCATTGGGAGAAATTTTACTTAAACGCATAGTACCAGCTACTTCTACGCCTGATCTTTTCAATGCATCTTTAAGGGCATAATAAAAGGATTTATAGGGTTTAGTAATGACTTTACATATATTACGTTTTCCACATCGCTTGGAAATTTTACCTTGCAGTAGAACCTCAGGTACTACTTTGCTCTTATCTATCTTCACACGCGGCCAAGAATATCTACCTCTGCATGGTTTGTTTACACGTTGTAATTTGTTGCGTATTTTATAACTTCCATCTACATGTTTTTTACGTACATCATTTTTGTTTGGTGTAACACAAATGGTACTTACGCGCTCGTTGAACATCATGGCATCAGGCATTGCATTATACGGGCTGAAGGTATGTTGATCAAATCCTGAATTGTCTTTTGATCCCACATCAAAATAAGTTCTATCTATTACAATATTGCCCGTGATCTTTTGGATACCTTTAGCCTTGATATTTGCAACAATACTTTCGAGATCTTTGGCAGCAAGTGTAGGGTCACCAAAACCTTTCACATGCAAGTCACCGCGAAGTACACCATTTTGCAGTGCACCTGTAGTATAAAACTGTGTAGGCCAACGATAATCAAACCCCAGTTTTAACACAGCAGCATAGGTTGCCAAAACTTTTATCACTGAAGCAGGTGTTCTTGTTTTCTCTGCATTGAGAGAAGCGATGACTCTGCCCCCTGCACCTACCTCTTTAATATAAATACTTATATCTTTTTTTGAAATTCCAGATTTCTTTATCTGAGCTTCAATCCCTGCCGGTAGAGCATACAAATAAAGAGAGAGTGCAAAATACCACACAATAAGTTTTGTCAAATTCTTTCCTTATATGCAGTCAACAGTCTCTGCATCGCTTCTTCCAACACCTCTTTAGATGTCCCTACATTTAGGCGCATAAATCCCTCACCTGCTTTACCAAAACTTTTTCCGTCATTCAGTCCAAGCTTGGCTTCATAGACAAAGAAGTTGACCAAATCTTCATGTGTAAAGCCCATCTTGCTACAATCAAGCCATACTAAAAAAGTTGCTTCTGTTTTAACAGTTTTTATAGGTAGTTTATGGGTTTTAAAAAATGCATTCACATATGCAATATTGGCGGAAAGATACACTTTTAAAGCCTCCAACCACTCTGAACCTTCTTCATATGCAGCCATAAGTGCTTCTATACCAAAAGGATTTCCATTGGTAATGCCTGATCTATTCTGCTCTACCGTATATCTTCTACGGAGTTTATCGTCGGGTATAATAGCATAAGAAGTATTGAGTCCTGCAACATTGAATGTTTTTGAAGGTGCATTTAGAATAATACATCTATTTTGCATCTTCTCAAAACTCCCTATTGTGTGGAGAACAGAGCAGAAAAAGTTTTGCCTCTTTTACTTTTGTTTCAAAGTCTTCAAGATCTATCTCGTACTTACCATTATTATAGACTAGAGTATTGTCAAGAAGTTTTCTCTTTCTATGCTTCACCGAAGATGCGAAAGGAGGATAAATGGGTGTTTGTATGAGTATGCCATCACCCTTTTTTGTGAATGCTTCTATAGCAAAATTCATAGAAGGCACGACCCCATAACAGGGCACGACCCAGTTCGTTTTAATTTTCCAGTCAAAACGTTTTTCCATCCATTTTCTGATAGCCGTGTAGTATCGTTTAGGATAAACGGTATAACCGTAAAGAGGATGTTGTGCTCTTTTTTTCATAGCATCCTGGACACAAACGGGAGAAGCCAGATCCATATCAGCTACCCATAAAGGGAGCAGATCATCTGTACCAAACTTTTTTATGGCATCATCTAGTTTAGTGGTATAAGTGCCTCTTCTGTCTTGCGCTTCAAAATTCATCTTCTTACCCATTACTATCGTTTCTGCCATACTGTCATCTCTGCAATACTATGCTGATGTTTTCTAGCTGTTTCCTGGATGACAAAAGGGACATCTCTTGTATCTACGAGTTCAAAGTGGGGTTCCAGTATTTCTTTTAAACCCTCTAAAGTACTAACATTCTCACCATCTCTTTTATAGCCGCCTATCCATTTTTCTTTAGGCGTAGACTCCTCTTGCCATGTATAAGGAGATGTCATAATGAATAGTCCTCCATCATTAAGACGTGAAGCAAGTGAGTCCAAAAATTTCTTAGGGTCATAAAGTCTGTCTATAAGATTGCCTGCAAAGACAAGGTCAAACTCTTTGAAAATAGGCTTTAGATTACAAGCATCTGATTGCCAAAATGCTACTTTCTTACGTTCATTTTCCAAATTAAAATCTGCAAGATTCACTTCATAAAAGTTTTCCAGTTCGCCCTCTGTAGGCATAACATAACGGAGTACACCATTCTCTTTAAGTGCTTGTGCTTCTTGTATAAACCTTGCAGAAAAATCTACACCTATCACTTCATCAAAGCCGCGTGCAAGTTCAAAAGAGCTTCGTCCTATTGCACAACCTATATCAAATGCTTTTCGTTTTGGTTTATCTTGCATGTATTCCAAAGCTAAACTTGCACACTTAGTAGGATAATTCTCCACACCCAAGCCATTTTCACCCCAACCAAAATGGCAATACTGAGAAATAATGCTGTCTGTGGTATAAGAGTTGGTCGTTACTTTCTCTTCATAACTACTCTCTACATATCTAAAACCCACATGCTGATAAAAATGTCTCCTGAAACCGTAACGGCTCTCTTGCGTAGCAAGGTTTCCACAACTTACCCATGAACCTCCGTTAATGAGATTATGTTTACCATCAAAAGTCGGTACGGTAAAGTCATCATAGATAGGATGTACTTTAAATCCTTCGAAAGGATAGATAGGTGTGCGTGACCACTGCCAAACATTACCTACCACATCATAAAATCCATCCTGTTCATATGTATCTACCGGCACGGAAGAAGCAAAGCCCTCTAAGTTGATGTTTGCAGGAACTTTACCTTTCGCAATCCATTCCAAATAACCAGGTACATTCACTGCATCACGTAAACGTATATACTCATCTTCCGTAGGTAATGTGATAGTTCTTCCCTCTTTTTCACTCAGCCATTTACAAAATGCTTCTGCTTCCAAATAATTCACTTCTACAGGCCAGTTAAGCGGTAGGTCTATCTCACGGCTTAATGTACGAAATCTATAACCTGTCTTAGCAGTATCATCTTCTATCCAAAACAGAGGATATTTGGCATGGGTATATTTTTTCCATGATACACCCTCTTCAGACCAAAAATCATCACACTCATAACCACCCTCTTCAACAAAAGTGAGAAATTCCGCATTGCTGGTTAAGTACTTAGATGCTTTAAATGCCGGGATATCTACCTGATGCACACCATATTCATTATCCCATCCATAAAGTTGTGCATCTCTGTTTTTACCCAGTATCACCATACCGGCACTCACATCCAAAAGTTCATTTTCAGGAGCATCCCCCACACTTCCACACTCTTTCCATTTTGCATCTTCTTTGATCATATTAAAAGGAAGTTGACGTAGAAGTACAGAAGAGGTTTCAAGATGGATGTTCTCATGTTCTACACCCATTAGGACGATCCACCAAGGAGAACTTTCAGTAATAGGAAGTGTTAAAGGAAGTCTGTCTATCAAGTTAGAGACAAGATCATATACTTTATCTCGATACGTTTGTGTCTCTTCCAGTGTGGGCCATTCATAATGTTTTTCATTTAAGTCATCCCAACTCATTTCGTCTACACCCACAGCAAAGATAGATTCCAACTTTGCATCAATACGTTCATCTATGATCTTTGCGAGTTTAAATTTGTTAATGAAGAATGTGGCTGTATGCCCGTAGTAAAAAATGATAGGGTGACGAAGAGGATCTGCTTTTTGAAAATACGCTTTTTCATCTGCTATGAGATCAAAAAGTGATTCATAGCGTTTGTAACAATATTGAAAATAGTCTTTGATCTCTTGTCGTTTAAGTTCAGAGTCTGTTCCGTGAAGCGTAGGCATATTTATCACAATTTACCCCTTAAAAGTAATATCATAGTCAAGATACCTAACCAGGCTTAAAAGTCTGCCTTCTCTTTAGAACTCTCTACTATAGAGATAATAATAGTATAAAGATTCGCAATAACCGCCCCTATAACCAATCCTGTAGCAAATGCATGATTCTCATAAAACTTTAGTGCAAAAAATGCAGGTATCAAGTGCAGGTCAGCCACCAATGAACCTGCCAAGAGTTCTGCTGAAAGTATATTTCTCACACCAATTTTCATAATGGTCGAAATAACATTTACAGACCCTGCAATAAAAAGTGCTACAAGTGACTCTTCATACAAAAATGCTGCAGATGTCGTAAGACTCATTAACGTAAAAAATATATAAAAAACTTTTCCCCAATGCATAGTGACTCCTTAAAATTTAATTATATCGTAGATATCTATATAGTCCCATTTTCGTACATAGCACGCATTTTCTCTTTTTCTTTCTCTCTTTTGAGTTTTGCAGCTTCTTTTTCTCTGAAACCGCTTACAGAGAAACCAAGCCACATCAAAATAGGAGAGGCAACAAAAATAGATGATATCACCAAGATCAGGGTTCTTGATAGTTCTAATACCCTCACGGATACGGTCAAAAACGATGATCGTATCATTCAGTGAGTAGCCCAGTATGGTCAGCAATGCGGCCAGGGTATCGAGGTTTACTTCTATATTGAACAGTACCACTGCACCCATGGCAATGGTAACATCATGCACGAGTGCCATGACTGAAGCCACAGCAAAACGCCATTCAAACCTGAAAGAGACATAGATAAGAATACCTATGATAGCAAGAAGCATGGACATGAGGCCTTTTTCGCGAAGTTCAGAACCGACTTTCGCACCTACCATATCTACTCTTCTTACTTCAAACTTACCTGTATCTTTAAGAAGTGAGCGCATTTTATCACCCACATCTTCGCCTAAAGCCTTAGAACTTGTTTTTGTACGAATGACCACTTCATCATCAGAACCAAAGTAGGTAACTGAAGCACTCTCATAATTTTTATCTTGAGCAATAGCTTCTCTGATGTTCTTTATAGGTGCTTTACCTTCATATTGGACCTGTACAAGTGTACCACCTGCGAAGTCAATACCATAATTAAAACCTTTTGTTAAAATAAGTCCCAATGCAATAATAAGCACTGTAATAGAAAGAAGGCCAAAACGCTTACTCTTACTCATTAAAGCAAGAGGTTTTTCATATTTAAATACTTGCATTATTTTACTCCCCCTGCTTTAATACCAAACCAGAATCCCAGTTTTTTCTTATCTATTTTAGGAAGCAGCCACTGGTAAATTCCATGTGTTCCAAGAATAGCTGTTAACATCGATGCCAGGATACCAATACTCATAGTGAGTGCAAAACCCTTGATCGCTCCGGTACCATACACATACAGTACTACCGCTGCGATCAGTGTTGTAACATTGGCATCCAAAATAGCTGTAAAGGCATTATCATATCCATCTTCTATTGACTTGGCCACAGATTTACCTTCCTGCAGCAGTTCTCGAATACGCTCCGTAATAATAACGTTAGCATCAACAGCCATACCGACCGTCAGGACAATACCTGCCATTCCCGGCAAAGTAAGTGTAGCCCCAAACAGTGACATAATTGCCAATATCAGAAAGAGGTTACCTATAAGAGCAACATCTGCAACTATACCTGCTGCACCATAATAAACAATCATAAAGATAACAACAAGCAGGAAACCAAATGCCAATGCCATTGAACTCGCTTTAATACTGTCTGCTCCCAAACTTGGTCCGACAGATCTTTTCTCCATCACATATACAGGCGCAAGCAATGCTCCTGAACGAAGTGCAATAGCCAAGTCATGTGCTTCTGAAAGTTCAAATCTTCCAGAGATCTGCACACGGCCACCTCCGATACGTTCATTGATGTTTGGTGCAGAATAGACTTTATTGTCTAAAACAACAGCCATACGCTTCCCTACACTTTTACCGGTAAAGTCACCAAATATTTTGGCACCTTGCCCATTCAGTGTAAAGTTTATCACAGGTTGATTGTTTTCATCAAACCCTACTTTGGCATCGGTCAACATAGAACCATCCAAAACAGGAATGGCACGAAGCAGATATTTTTCCGGTGTATTGACATCCGTAAGGATCACATCACCAAAACTTTTTGCTTCATCCGCATTCATAGTGTTGACTCTTGCTGCCCTGTCTTCATCTACAGCCATAAGCTGTAAGTGCGCTGCACGTGCGATAAGTTCACGTATACGCTGCTCATCTTCCTGTGTTTTGATACCAGGTACCTCTACAAGGATCTTATCTTCACCCTGTTTTGCCACAGTTGGTTCAGCAAGTCCAAACTCATTGAGTCTATTACGGATGGTGTCTACTGCCTGTTGAATGGCATTTTGCTCCGTACGTACCATCTCTTCATCAGTCATTTTAAGAGAAAATTTTAATCCGGTTTCAACAAAAGCAGTACCGGGTAACTCATCTTTAAGAAGTTTTTTGGCTTTGACAAGATCATCACCATCAAGCAGTTCAAAAGTGATCTCTTCACCATCTATCATACGAAGATCATCAAAGATGATCTCTTCATCATCAAAAATATACTTTACAGTCGCAGCCATAGATTTGATACGAGACTCAATAGCAATTTCACTTTTGATCCCAAGGAGCATATGAAGTCCACCTTGAAGGTCAAGCCCCAAAGTGATCTTCTTTCCACTTTCACTTTGCGTCAAAGAGGGAATGGAAAAGACCACCCCAAAAATGAGCGCAAATGCAAAGATAATAACTCTAAAATTAAGCGTTTTCACCCAATTCAACCTTTTTTGATACAAAAGCTCTGTCTAGTTTAACGATAACCTCATCATTTAGCTTGATTTTGATAAACTCTTCTTCAGGTTTAACAATCGTAGCTATCAAACCACCTGTAGTAACGATCTTGTCGCCTTTTACAAGACCTTCAAGCATTGCTGCATGTGTTTTTTGTGCTTTTTGTTGCGGTCTGATAATTAAAAAATAAAAAATCGCAAATAAGATGATTAGTGGCAAAAATGAAGCCAGTCCATTACTTTCCATAAGGAATCCTTTGAATAAAATTAGACGATATTTTAGCACTTCTTCTATTATAGGACGCTTTTTCGGCAAAGCCAAAAAAACTACGCTAACGCTAAGTTGTCTTCAGCAGACTGCTCATACGACTAGTCGTAATGTGTGCATTGGTTTTGTGATAGCACTTTTAAGCTCTGCCTTCATATATCTGGACTATTGGGATCTCTCACATCCAATTTTAACGACACTATTTGGACTCACTACACTCTACCTACTGCTGCAAGAAGAGCAAAAAACCTGGTTTTTCTCCGGGTTTTTTAGTGGACTTTTTTGGTTTTGGTGGATAAGCGTGAGCTTTAAACACTACAATATGATCTGGGCTATTCCCATAGGATTAATGGTCATTGCACTCTCTTATGGGATACTTTTTTGGTTAATTGCCTGGATAAGCCAAAAAGTATCCTCTATCCTTGCAAATATATACGTAAGGTGGGTTCATCCACCAAGATCTATTACACCTTCCAAGTTAAAGGTGGGTGAACCCACCCTAAACGAATTAATCATAAAGGGCACAGGGCTTTTAGTACTAAGCTATATCCACCCTTTCGGCTTTGACTGGTTCAAGCCTGAACTTATGTTTGTTGAGAGTTATTTAGGCATTGAAAAATGGCAATTTTTTATTATTTTAATTTCTATCACTCTAGCTATTTGGAAAAAACAATTGCTTTATCTTGTTTTAATACTTCTCGCCTATCAACCCTTGTCTGCTACACTGCCAAATAACGACAACTCCATACAGATAATCACTACCCATACCTCCGTTAAAGACAAATGGAATAAGTCACTACATCCTGCCCAATTCAATGCACTTTTTAAAAGCATAGACAAAGCCATTGATGCAAACAAAACACTCGTCATCTTGCCAGAGTCTGTCTTTCCCGTGTTCCTCAACCATTCACAAGAACTCATAGACAAACTGCAAGAAAGAGCCAAACATATCTCCATCGTTGTGGGTGGACTTTACTGGGATGGGAAAACACCACGAAACTCTACCTATATCTTCACAAATGGAAAAACCTCTGTAGCCAACAAAGTCGTGCTTGTCCCTTTTGGAGAGAGTAATCCTCTGCCTGACTTTTTAAGTGACTGGGTCAACAAAGTGTTTTATGACGGTGCCGTAGATTATAAAGCCAGTAAAGATGTTATAGATTACCAAATAGATGAAAACACTTACAGAAATGCCATCTGCTTTGAAGCCACAAGTGAAAAGCTTTATGAAAAAAACACCAAAGGGGAGAGGCCAAAAAATATGATAGCCTTAAGCAATAACGGCTGGTTCACCCCATCCATAGAACCCACTCAGCAAAAACTTCTATTACAATACTATAGTAAAAAGTATGGCACCACCATTTATCATGCGGTGAATATGTCAGTGTCTTATGTGATTAGAAATGGAAAAGTTGAAAAATGAAAACCTTATAAAATATACCCATATGGAAGATTTTATAATGAAAAATACAATTTATAAATATTGACAATCATCCCTATTTCAGATAAAATTGTCAATATATTGTACAAAAGGATTCTCCATGCAAGTTGTAAACTACTCCCACGCAAGAAACAACCTCAAATCCATTATCGATAACGTATGTGACAACAACGAAGAAGTTATCATCACAACTAAAAATGATAAGTCAGTTATTATACTTTCTATGGATGAGTATAATCGTACTCATGCAGAGATTAAAAAATCTGTACAAAAATCACTTG
>NATJ01000109.1 GCA_002085305.1 Epsilonproteobacteria bacterium 4484_65
TAGTGAATGCTGCCAACGAAGAAGCAATTAAAGCATTTCAAGAAGAGAAGTGTTCATTTTTCGGGATGAGCGAGATGATTTTGGATGCCTATGAGAAATTTAAAGATGTGAAAGCAACAAATATAGATGAAATTGTAGCCATAGATGCAGAGGTCAGAGCATATGCTAATCAATTGTAGAGTGGATTTATCCACCATGAATCTAGGCTTAGATTTTATTTTGACGGTGGATAAATCCACCTTACACGAGACAAACGATGACACATAAGACCCTTATTTTACATGGCTGGGGTGGGTCTGATGCACCACATTGGCAAGCAGAACTAGCTGCAGAAATAGCCAAAAACTACGGTACAGTCTCATTCCCACTACTAGACAATTGCCATTTCCCAAGTAAAAACAGATGGGTAAAGCAAGTTAAACAGATACTTGAAGAGTTCAAACCAGACACTGTTGTCTGCCATTCTCTTGCCAATACCCTCTGGTTTTGGCTCTGCCAGGAAGAGATACCTCAAGTCAAAAGACTTTTTATGGTTTCTCCTCCAAGCCTTACAACAAAAGAAGCTACGATCAAAACTTTTTTTCCTTGTAAAATGCCAGATACACTCTATGCCAAAGAGGTACAAATGATAGTCTCAGACAATGACCCTTACATCGAAACAGCTGAAGCAAAAACGATGGCGGAACATTATGATATCCCTTTAACCATTATCAAAGATGCCGGTCATATCAATGCCGATAGCGGTTATGGTAAATGGGAACTTATAGAAAAACTTGTATTGGACAGATCATGATCTTAAGCATTGAGTCAAGCTGTGATGACAGTGCCATAGCCATCACTGAAATAGCCACAAAAAAAGTCCTCTACCATAAAAAAATTTCCCAAGAAGTAGAACACTCCTGTTATGGGGGTGTAGTACCTGAACTTGCATCACGACTTCATGCTGTAGCACTCCCAAAGTTACTTAAAGAGACCAAACCCTACTTTAAGAAACTCAAAGCAGTAGCCGTAACCAATCAACCAGGATTAGGCGTGACGCTGCTTGAGGGCATCGCCATGGCAAAAACTTTAGCTACCTTAGAAGATATCCCTCTTATTGCCGTACATCATCTCAAAGGGCATATTTACTCTCTTTTCATAGAAAAAGAGTCTACCCTTCCCCTTCTTGTACTTCTCATCTCAGGAGGGCATACACAGGTCATAAGAGTGGAAAGTTTTGAGCGTATGGAGATACTTGCTACCAGTATAGATGACTCTGTAGGTGAAAGCTTTGACAAGTGTGCCAAGATGATGGGGTTAGGGTACCCTGGTGGTCCGCTAATAGAAGCGCTTGCGCTTAAAGGTGATGAAGATCGTTTTGATCTACCCATACCACTACGAAACTCTCCACTTATAGCCTTTTCACTCTCCGGACTAAAAAATGCTGTACGATTAAAAGTAGAAGCTTGTGGAGGCAAAGAAAACATGAGCGAACAAGACAGAGCTGACCTCTCTGCTTCTTTTCAAAAAGCAGTCAAGTTACACCTACTTCAAAAAAGCAAAAAGATCTTTGCAAAAGAAGAGATAAAAGACTTTGCCATTGTAGGTGGCGCCTCTGCCAATAGATACATACGGAATGCCTACGAAAACCTCTGTAATGAATTTGATAAAACCCTTCATGTTGCGCCGTTAGTATATTGTTCTGATAATGCCGCTATGATAGGCCGCTATGCCCTTGAAGCCTATCAAAAAAACCAATTTATAGACCCAAACCAAATAGATATAGTAAGTACCAAAAAACAACAGAGTGGAATGCTACTGTAAGCCCCCTAAAATCAACCCCTTTCCTAAGCTATATTTAGCTAAAATAAATACTATAATAATCCACAAATTGGAGTCTCAATATGGCAGAATATGGTGCTAGTAATATTAAAGTCCTTAAAGGGCTAGAAGCAGTAAGAAAAAGACCAGGTATGTACATTGGTGATACCTCAACAAGAGGACTTCATCACCTTGTGTATGAAGTTGTAGATAACTCTATCGATGAAGCGATGGCAGGGTTTTGTGACACGATAAAAGTCACACTTACCAAAGCAGGTTCAGCTATTATCGAAGATAATGGTCGTGGTATTCCTGTTGCAGAGCATCCTACTGAGAAGATCTCAGCTGCTACTGTTGTACTTACTGTACTCCATGCCGGTGGTAAGTTTGATAAAGACACCTATAAAGTCTCCGGTGGTCTTCACGGAGTTGGTGTTTCTGTTGTAAATGCCCTTTCTAAAGATCTGCACCTAACGATCAATCGTGATGGTCACACATACGAACAAGATTTTAAAGAAGGTATCCCGCAAGAAGCCTTAGCTGAGACAGGCACCTCCCGTAAAAAAGGTACCAAGATAGAATTTTGGGCTGATGATACTATATTCACTGAGGGTACCACTTTTCAAAAAGAGATCTTGATGAAAAGATTTAAAGAGTTGGCTTACCTCAACCCTAAGATCACCATTGATTTCAAAGATGAGAGAGATGGAACCAAAGAGCTTTTCCATTTTGAAGGTGGGATCAAACAGTTTGTTGAAGATATGAATACAAAAGATGTTATCTCCTCTGCGCAATTTTTCCAGGGAAAAGCAGATGACATCGAGATAGATATCGCTCTTATGTACTGTGATGCAGACTCTGAAAAATCACTCTCATTTGTAAACAATATCAAGACAGCTGATGGCGGTACACACGAAGCAGGTTTTAGAGCAGGACTGACACGCTCTATGGCAAGCTACATCTCTAAAAATGCAAATGCTAAAGAGAAAGGTACTAAAATTACAGGTGATGACTGCAAAGAAGGTCTCATAGCCATTGTCTCTGTACGTGTACCTGAACCACAGTTTGAAGGACAGACCAAAGGAAAACTCGGTTCTTCCTATGTACGTCCTTTGGTACAAAAGTTCTTCTCTGAAAACTTCAACAAATACCTTGAAGAAAATCCTATAGAAGCCAAAGCTATCATGGCACAAGTACTGCTTGCAGCCAGAGGTAGAGATGCGGCAAAAAGAGCAAAAGACCTGGTGAAACGTAAAGACTCCATGAGCATCGGAACACTGCCAGGTAAACTTGCAGACTGTCAAAGCAAAGACCCTGAAATTTCTGAGATCTACCTGGTGGAAGGGGATTCTGCCGGCGGTTCTGCTAAACAAGGACGTGATAGAGTATTCCAGGCGATCCTGCCACTCAAAGGTAAAATACTTAACGTTGAAAAAGCACGTTTAGAGAAGATCCTCAAGTCTGATGAAATTAAAAATATGATCACTGCCCTTGGTTGTGGTATAGGTGAAGAGTTTAATGAAGATAAACTCAGATACCATAAGATCATTATCATGACCGATGCCGATGTTGATGGGTCTCACATCCAAACACTTTTGATGACTTTCTTCTTTAGATTCTTACAACCTGTTATTGAAAAAGGGTATCTGTACCTTGCACAACCACCACTTTACCGTTACAAAAAAGGGAAAAATGAGACCTATCTTAAAGATGATAAATCACTCAATGATTTCCTTATCGAAAATGGTATTTCGGTGATAGAGAGTACAACAATGGGAGAAAACGATCTGATTGACCTGTTCAAACTTGTAGCCTATTATAAGATGACACTCAGAGAGATAGAGAAACGTTTTGCACTGCCTGAAGCACTACGTTACATGATAGAAAATCCTGATATCATCGGTACTTCAAATAAAGAATTGGCAAAAACAATCGAAAAGTATATTGATGTACTTGGATACAATATCCTCAATAAAACCATTACAGAGGACAAACTACATTACTTTGTTCAAACCAACGATGGTCTTGAAGAACTTATCATTGATGAAGTACTCTTCACAAACCCTCATTACAATGAAGCGATCCATATCCACCAAAAGATTCAAGATCACATTACAGATGAGTTTAAAGATCAAGACCTTCTTGCACTCTTTGACGAAGTTGAGAGTACAGCAAAAAAAGGTGCATACATTCAACGATACAAAGGTCTTGGGGAGATGAACCCTGAACAACTTTGGGAAACGACCATGACACCGGAGAATAGAAGACTTCTGCAAGTGAAGATAGATGATATCGAAGAAGCTAGTGATACCTTTACCCTCTTTATGGGTGATGAAGTTGAACCAAGAAGAAACTACATTGAAAGCCATGCTAAAGATGTAAAACACTTGGATGTTTAATGCTATTATCTGAACTGGAAGATTATCTATTTTCTAATGAATGCCAGCGTAAAAGAGACCCTGCTGGATCAGGCAACCCAAGGTTTTAATCAAAAAGCTTTTGCTAAAAGACTGCAAGACTCTAAACCTAAAACCCTTGCTTTGATCATCATAAAAAACCTTTCAACCATCAGTCAAAATTATGGTGACGGGGAAGTGGATGCAGTACTCTACACTATCATTCAAAAGTTGAACCTCAAATTTCAACAAGAAGGTTTAGACAAAGCCCTCATAGGAAGACGTTATGGTGCCGAATTTATTATTGCACTGGATGAAAAACATGCAGATCTAGAAAAAATTCTAAAAGAATTTACCCAAGAAAATGTAATTATCAATAACATTGAAGTAGATTATACATTTGCTATTGTAACCAACACAGGTAAAGATTTTCAACAAATTATTTTACAACTTAAAGATATTATTGCAACACAGTTTGAAAAAAACGTTAAGGAAAAGAATATTCCTGTCACCAAGGATGCGGCTGAGATATCAAATATGGAAAAGGCGATTATTGCTTCCATTAAAAATAATAATCTTCTTCTTAGCTTCAGACCTCTTCTCAATACCAAAAATAATGTTATAGATATTTATGAGATCGCCGCTAAACTCAATGCAGAGCAAGTAGGAAATATTTTACCCAGGGTTTATCTTCCCGTCATTAATCGTTTAGGACTAGGAAGAGAGTATGATTTTACACTGCTTAAGCATATTGTAGACCTCTTACCTTTAGTAGATAAAAGTATTTCTTTTACTTTCAACCTCTCTCCTTTTTCATTGAGGGATCCCTCATTTCAAGAAAAAATTTTTAGCTATCTAGATCAAAAAGAGATTGATCCTTCTCGTCTGATCATACAATTGTATGAACGAAA
>NATJ01000013.1 GCA_002085305.1 Epsilonproteobacteria bacterium 4484_65
ATCCAATACCCATGCCCGTAGCTCCCATAGAACTTTTAACTACGTTCCCTGTGGCTATAGTATCTTGAGAGTACATAAAAAAGATGCCTACAGAATTAAATCTGTATTCATTGTCTCTTACAAGATTTTTACCTGCGTACATAAAATGCAAAGAGTACCTGCAGTGCTCTCCATAATTTTCTACAATATTATTACCGTGTGAGTACCAAACAACCATATCCCTAGATTTGATCAATCTGTTTTTCTTAATGATATTATCATTACTATACCAGAGTCTTAGACCATCACCCCTAAGACCCAGATCAACATCTTTTGATGTAATTGTATTGTTAGAAACTATAGAATTACTTACCTGCTGCATATCAATACCAAACAGACAGTCATCTATCACACAGTTACTGATCTCGCATTGCTTGGCATTTGCTATGGTAATAGCGGCATCAAGTTGATGATGAAGATTTCCACTATTTGTTACTCTGAGATTTTTAAGTGTTACATAAGAACTTTTTATAGAAATAACAGTTCCTGAACCACCACCATCTATGACTACACCTTTCTCTTTTCCTATAATAGTAAGAGGCTTAGTAATAACAATACTACCTTTATACACGCCGGCAGGAAGCTTGAGTATAGAACCGGCAGGTGCCTTATCTATAGCATCTTGCAGTACTGATGCAGTAAGTGCACTTAACAATGATAAAAGGATTATTAACACTCTTATCAACTCTTCAACCTTTGTAGGGTGCGTTTGCTAACGCACCTTTTATTGTTTGGTTCTAAGGGTGCGTTAGCAAACGCACCCTACGCTTTTATTTTGTCTCTCTCATTGCTTTCTGTTTTGCAAAGAAAGCAAGCAGACTCAATAGACTGATCGCAACCAGCAGATAAAAACCTATCGTTGGATACGAATGTGTCGTAAACTGTGCGATCTTCCCGTCACCAAAAACCGTAGGCATAAATGGTTTGATCTTAAATGCACCCCAGTCATGAAGGTTATGCCCAAACCAATAGAGCCAAAATGAATAATCTGCGATAAAGAGTAGTGGTAAAGAAACCGGTATAAGCATTAACAGATTTAGTATTTTTGAATCATACGCAATGAACATGACTATGATCAGTGTTAACAGAAGAAGAGCATATGGTCCAATGGCTCTTTCAAAATGTCCTCCTACCCACATAGGATCCATCCCAACATAATGGTTAATAGTATTCATCTCATGCACTTCACCACTGTATCCGTCAAAGTGGAAAAAGACAGGAATTCCTTCAGGGAATGCCTCTTTAGGGTAATTGGGTGCTTCGAGTGAAACTGCCCAGATAGGTAAAGATGCTACACCTATTTCAGCAGATTCTTCAATCATTTTCATGAGATCATTATGTGCTTCTTTCGGTGTAGCTACACTCTTATATTGACCTTGATTGTAAAGATTCCAAACCTTTGCAGAAAATGGCGTTATCTCCTCTATTTTGCCTGCATCTATCTTATTGAGTACCCCATGAAATGAAACCATAGGGAAAGTAAAAGCAACAGTCAAAATAATCAAAGCTAACGCAGCAAAAATCTTTGCTTTGGTAAAACTTGGATGCATTATTTCTCCTTTAAATTAATATCAATGATTATACCTAAATATTATTCAGAGTACATTGACAGGCGTCAAGAAAAAAGTTTAGCTTATAAAAATAATAAGATTAGATAATAATCGTATGGAAGATTTTTTGTGTATTTAAGAAGATCAAAGGCTACAAACCTTTGATACTATTTTATATCGAAGATATTATGTGGCAAGACAACATGAGCCTGCTGCTGAAGCAGACACAGTGTCTAACGTAGTACATAGGGTAAATCCCTATGTACGTCCTATCTAAAATAAGTTGGCGTTTTCGTCAATCCATTTAAAATATTCTACAATATCTTTAACCTCTTCTTTATTCATATGTTGGTTAGGCATTTTAAGATTAAAGTAATCGATCATACCTTTCACATAAGGGTCTTTAAACATTTTTTCCGGGTCTAAAATAAAATCAGAAACCCACTTCTCTGCATTTTCATGTCTTTGTAGTACACCTGTCAAGTCTGGACCTGAAGATACTTTACCTACAACGTGACAACCAGAACATCCACCTTCATCAAAGGCTCTTGCACCTCTTTCTGCTGCCGGAGACTGTTTAGTTGCTATCTTCTTAACAAGAAGGTCTTTGGCTCTGATTCCAACATCTGCAGTTTTAACCATATATTGCCAGATCATATTTTCGAAAAGAATCGCTTTTTCCATATCTCCAGCTTTCACTGCAGCATCTGCTTTTGCTTTTTCTCCTTTGATCTGTCCGTACTGGTCAAGTGCATCAGTTACCAATTCAACAACAACCGGATATTTGTCATAGCCATTCTCTTTCAAGAACTTAACAACTGACTGAATAACCTCATCAGTAGCGGCATTTACAGCAACTGTTTTGTCATACTCAGCTTTAAGCTGCTCTGGAGACATGGTTTGCATTTTAAGTTTTTGTGCAGACACATACTTTTTATTAGGATCTTTAACCATAAGGTAACCCATCATTTCCAAGTGAAGCGCTGAACAGAACTCTGTACAGTAATAAGGGAAAACACCTTCAATATCAGCTTCAAATTTGATAGTAGAAGTTTCACCCGGTTCGAGTGACATATGCACATCAAAGTGATCCACTGTAAATCCGTGAGTTTCATCTTCCGCTCTCTCAAGGTTAGTAATATGCATAATAACAGTATCACCTTTGTTAACCGTGATTCTTTCAGGGTTAATGTGAGAACGTACCATTGTTCCATAAACAGTAACTGTGTTTCCTTCTCTTACGATCTTCTCTTGACCTGCAAGTGTTTTACCTTTGTGTGGCTTACCAGTCTTCGTATTTGTACCCATTTTATATCTTACATGCGGGTGTAGCTTTTCAGCTCTGATCGCAACCGCTTGGTGAGGTTCACCCAAAGGAATTGGCATATCATACAGAAGATCCATTTTCTTACCACTTATATCAATCAACTGGTGATTTTGCGGGTGCAATGGTCCAACATTCTGAAATCTATCAATTGCAAGTTTATTCAATGAAATAATATACTTACCTTGAGGATCAGCAGATTTACCTTCCATACCACAAAGGTGTCCAACGTTATAGTGAACATTTTCTTTGTCAAGTACTTTCAGTGTTTTATAGTTCCATTTTACAATTTGACTATCAACATAAAGTGAAGTATAGATCTCACCATCTACATTTGAGTACTGGTTATGTAAAGGCCCGAGACCCAACTCAACCTGACCATGCAGAGACTCTTTCATATCAAGAATAGGGATACCGTAAGGGTCTTTACCTACAAACTTCTTATCATCAATAAGTTTTTTGATCTTGCTCCATTTATAAACTGAAGCATGCGTATCTAGCTTACCACAAACTGTAATATATTCACCATCAGGAGAAACATCTACACCGTGAGGTGATTTTGGCTCAGGAATCAAGAATAGTGCATTATTTGCAATAGATACATCCATAGGAACAATTCTATGTCCATTTACTACTTTAACATTTTTGTCATCTTTAGCAAGCTCTGCTAACTTTTCCCAGTTATACACATGTAAGAAGTCAGTATCATTTCTACTACAACCTGCTTCAAATGGTGGCATACCTACTTCGATACCCCCTGTATACATTTCAGAGTTAAATGAATTCGTGAAACCCCAACCGTGAGAAACACCCTTACCAGCATCACTCAAATCCTGCATATAAGGAGGTAATTCAATACTGAATGACTTATCTTCTTGAATTCTACCTATTTTAGAATCAAATTTCCACATAGTAATTGCACCACGATATGTCTCTTTGTACTCTTCTATAGGGTGATAGTTATTATCAAATGGCGCTGCATATTGAGAAGCTTCTATAATATACTCAGAGTTTTGAGTAAAGAACGCTCCACCATGGTCTGATTTCAAGATCGGGTTCACAACAATTTGTTTTGTTTCAAAATCCCCCAGATCGATAACACCAACTCTTGGATTGGCTTTATCGTTAATAACTAGCCATTTACCATCATACTTACCATCTACTTCAGAAAGTGCCGGGTGGTGAGTATCTCCCCAATTGATCTCCCTACCTCTAATGTTACCTTGTCTAAGTACAGCTTTTGAATCTTCATCAAAACCATACCCTTGCCAAGGCTCAGGTGTAAATACTGCAATGTATTTTAAGATCTTCATCGATGGAACACCGTAAACTATCATTTGCCCAGATTGACCACCAGAACTAAAGATAACAAATTCGTCTCTACCACCGGTAGGCAAATATGTTTTCGCTGCTCTAATAACATCACTCTCTGTTAAGCCTCTCTCTTTCATTATCTTCTCTAAAGTACCTGCACCAAAAGCTGTCGACGCAGCTATTGCAGAACCCAGAAAAAGAGTTGAAAGTTTGTTTAACTTGTAATTCATTTTCTCTCCTCCAAATAAATTTTAGAACCAATCTTAGGAGAAATTTTCACCTTAGATCAACGCTCGTTTGATGTTATAATAATAATTTAAACTTATCATTATCATAAAACACTCCCAATTATAACTAAAAACTTAGAAATCTAACTTGACATATGTCAATAATTTAACACTAATTTAACAATTGTATATATTTGGTGGTTTTTTCAGAACTAGAGAATATTTAGAGTTTTTTATATCACAGGATGGAAGAATTCCACCTTTTTAGCAGTTATAGTACTTTCACAGGTGGATTATATCCACCCTTGTAAAGCATACTAAAATTTATATTTTAGATTAGTATAAACATATCTACCCGGCTCGTTCATCAGCATAACAGTATCATCTGGACCCGTTGGCATCAAAATTAGATCTTTATAGGTATTTGATACTGCATAGGTATTGTCAAATACATTATCTACTCCTATAACCAGTTCAAAATTCTTACCAAATCTCTTTGTTCCTCTAAGATTAAGTACAGCATACGCATCTAGCTCTTGCTCACCGTTCTCAACATCAATATTTGTCCAGTCATCAGCACCAAATAGTTCTGCTCTGAATGTTAAACTCTCATCCCAATCATAATTTGCTGCCAAATTCACTTTGAATGGTGGGATCTCAGGCATATCAGTTCCTGTTTGTCCAGTTAAAGGATCATCTTTTTCTCCTATTTGGTATGCCATTCCATAATCAAAATAGAGGGAATCTGTTGCAATATAGGTACCACTTAACTCAAACCCATAGATCGTTGCATCTACATTTTCATATTGCCCTATAGTTGGATTTTTAGCAAAATTGTCATTATAAGCAATATAATTTTCCAGCATACTATAAAATGCTTTTGCTTTAAAAGTTGCATTATCAAAGGTCATTTCAACCCCAGCATCAAGCTCATAATTAATGGTTGCTTCAAGATCAGGAGTTCCTATTGGTTTAACAAACATTGTTCCATCAGGACGCTTCATAGGAGAGGACATCCAATAAAGTTCTTTAGCATCTGGCACTCTGGATGATTTTCCTGCACCGGCAAAAAACTTTGTATTGCTATCCATATGGTATGTTCCAAAAAGATATCCGTTTAATTCACTATAATCATTATTCTGTTGATTTGGATTTTCTGAAGTAATAGTTGTATCATCATATCTTAAACCCATATCAAGAACAAGCTTATCCATTGTGATCTTATCTTTTAAGAAAAATGCAATATTTTCAGTGTCAACATCCCAAATACTGTGATAAAACTTTTCAGGAAGAGGTTTACCATTTTTCAGGTATCCCCCATCCCAGTTACGTAAAGAATAATCTATACCGGCTGTAATTGTATGATTGTCAAGATCAAAACTATTTTTAATGTTTGCACCTTGCATTTTTGTTGTAAGGGCATGTGTCATCTCTGCCGCTTGCACTCCAGGCATCCCAGGATTACTATCCATTGCTGCCTTCTTTCTATACATCGTTGACATAGGATGCTCCACCTCTGTCTGATAGAGTTGTACATTAAGCTCTTTAGAGTATGTTCCAAGATCCTTTGCTGTATACTCTATATTGAAAATATCAGAATCATCAGAGATCGCATCCATTTTTGAAGAAGGATAAAGAATATCATCACTCCTGTTAGCAGTATAACTCAGTCTTAGCTCCTGATTATCAGCAATATCCCAAAAAAGTTTTGCCATTAGTGTTTTTTTACTAAAAGCATCCATATCTTTGTATCTGTCTTGAAATTGAAAAGCAGGAAGAGCCTTTCCATCATCAATCTCACGTTGGATCTGGCCTGCAAAATCATTGCCGTCACCATCTTCATACTGTTCGCCTTCTTCTGCTGATCCACTGAGTAAAAACCTTACATTTTCTGCAATAGCACCACTGGCAGCAAAAGAAGCTTTTTTATATCCCCAGGATCCAAAACCAAGGTTTACTTCACCTTCAAACTCATCTCCTGGTTTGATCGTGTGTATCTTTACATCTGCACTTAATACTCCAAAATCTTCTACATTATATGGCCCTTCATTGATCTCAATATAGTCAACATTGTTTGTTGCTACATGAGAGATGGGGGGATCCATTCTGTTTGGACATGCTCCACAAACTTTTGTTCCATCAATAGTCACATTAATATTGTCTCTTCTTTGTCCTCTCACAAAGATGTCATTAGCAATACCGGATCTTCTACTTAGTGTAACACTTGGTGACTGCTTAAAGAGTGCTTCTGCCAAGTCTGCCGACTTGATATCTTCCCCACTCACATCTTTGATAACTTCC
This sequence comes from Epsilonproteobacteria bacterium 4484_65, assembly GCA_002085305.1. Lineage (GTDB taxonomy): Bacteria > Campylobacterota > Campylobacteria > Campylobacterales > Sulfurovaceae > Sulfurovum. The sequence goes on from NATJ01000013.1 coordinate 6,756, forward strand.
GTATCTACTTTTGCTTCTACGTCTATGGTCCCCAACTCTACTTGTGCTGCCTGCAATGATAGCGCACATGCCAAAGAGAGATAGATCCCTTTTTTAATCCTTGTCATTGTAACTCCTCCAAAATATTTGAAGTAGTATGGCACGCTTATGTTAATTATGTGTTAAACTTATTTAAGTTGGTAGTGAAGTGTGAGATTTACACTTGTTGGTAACGAAATAGGAATATTTCTAGTGTTTATAGGAAAAGCTTTTTTCACTGCATATCGTGCCGAATTATGAAATACTTTTGGTCCACTCACAGAAATGTGCCCCACATTACCATTTGCAAGAATAGTAAATCGTACTTTCACTTTACCTTGCATTCCTCTTCTTTTTGCTATTTTAGGGTAACTTTTATGTTGATTGATCTTTTGTCTTACTTTGGAAAGAAATTGATTTTTTTTGGCTGTACTATTTCTTGAGGTACCTGATCTTTTAAGCCCTTTGGTTGTTTTTGATGGTGCTTTTTTTCGTACTTTCTTTTTAATTTTCTTCTTTTTTACCTTTTTTTTCTTTTTTACTACAGGTTTTTTTTCAACTATAGGTTTAGGAACGATCTTTGGTTCTATGGGTTTTGGTATGATCTTTTCTGGAATTGACTTTTCTTCAACGATAGGTTCAGGCTCAGGTTCTTCTATGATCTCTTCTTCAACGACAGGTTCTTCTTTTTCTATCTCTTCAGGTTCTTCCACAGGAGGTACAACTTCCTGAACACAGGTAGAGAGGGAAAGGTGTATGGTCTGGTCTTGTGGCTTTTGATCTGCGATAAGGTACTGGTACTGTACGTAAAAGTAAGTCCCCGCCAACAGAAGGTAAAAGAGTGTTGTACTAAAGTAAGAAATCAGATAACGATGTTTAAACACAACATCCCTTTTATTTAGAGTTTTGAAGTCTAGCAAAGATATGTTAAAAAAATGTTAATTTAAATCAAGATTTATATTCCGTTGATGTTCCCTTGCTACAATGGATGCTAGAATATGCCCAAACTATGCAAAGGATAAAAATGGCAAACTTTAAATTACTCTTTCTCTTGTTTTTCATTTGCACGTCTGGTCTAATGGCAAAAGACTATACAAAGAAACGTGAGGTTCGTGTTTTCATTGACCAGATGGTCAAACAGCATAAATTCAACAGAAGTGAACTCAATAGGCTATTCAGCCATACCAAATTTCAAAAAAAAGCATTGGCCATTTATGTCCCTTCACTGAGACCAAAAGTTAAAGCCTCAAAGAAAGTACACAAAAAACAGGGTTCATGGGACACATACGAAAAGATATTTCTTAAAGAATCAAAGGTAACAAAAGGTGTCTCCTATATGCATAAGCATCGCAATACACTTGCAAAAGCCTATCAAAAATATGGTGTTCAACCCGAATATATTATAGCGATCATTGGTATAGAGAGCCATTATGGTGTAAATAGGGGAAAATTTCCCGTATTTGATATTTTAACAACTCTGGCTTTCGAAAAAAATCGAAGGAAACGATTTTACAAATCAGAACTCAAAGCGTTTCTTCTGATGACCCGTAGAGAGAAAGTCAATCCCAAAAATGTGATGGGATCATATGCAGGTGCCATCGGACTGGGACAGTTTATGCCAAGCAATTATAAAACATTTGTGGTTGATTTTAATAAAGACGGCAAAAAACAGATGAACCATCCTTCTGATGCCATTGGAAGTATCGCCTACTACCTCAAGCGTCATAACTGGCGGAAAAGAGAGCCTGTAGCCACAAGGGTTACTTACCCAGGGACACGGTATCGTGGTAAGAAAACTGGATATAAACATAAATACAACAGAGCTTCCCTAAAAGGGATCACACCAAAAAATAAATTTAATTATAGGGATAAAGTGCATCTCATCAAACTAAAACGTACCAGTTATGATGAACTTTGGTATGGAACTAAAAATTTCTACACGATTACGAGGTACAATCACAGTAACTATTATGCCATGGCTGTTTATCAGCTTGCACAGCGGATCAAAAGCAAGTATCAAAAAACCTACGGGAAGAGTCTAAGGTAGTATTCATATTACTCTCTCTACTCCTAAGACTGTGCATGTTCCTAGAAGTGGAGACTTCAGTCCCACCTGAAATTTGCATAAATGCATATCTTTAACTCCAAAAAGAAGTATTACTCTCTAATAAGTACAAACTTTTTCAAGCAAATAAACTTTGTGTGGGACTAAAGTCTCCACTTCCGTGACAAAGAGAAACTTATGATGTTCGCACCTTCTCCTCATTTACTGTCCAGATAAATACTATAGGGATAAACACCAGTGTCATAAATGTCCCTACTATCAATCCACCAATAGCTACCGCACCTAATGGTGCCAGTCTTTCCAGTCCTATGGCAGCACCCTGTGCTACGGGGAGCATACCTACCGAGACTGCAAATGCTGTCATAAGCACAGGTCGTGTACGGATCTTGAGGGACTCCATCATTGCATCTTTCTTGTTCATCCCCGCCTGTATCTGTTCCAGAGCAAAGTGAATGAGCAAAATAGCATTATTTACAATAACCCCGGAGAGCAACATAAAGCCCATCATTGCCGGCATAGAGGTATGATATCCAACAGCAAGCATCGTCCATGATGCACCAATGATCGTTAGGGGAATAGAAAAAAGTATCATCAATGATATCTTCACATTGGCAAACATTACAATGAGGGTAAAAAAGATAAGTACAACAGCTATTGAGATAGCCCCTCCCATACGTCCTGCTGAAGATTTAAACTGTTTAACATCACCAGTCTGCATCAATTCTACACCTTGAGGAAGATTTACCTCTTCAAGATGTTTTTCAAAATTTGCCATAATGTGTGAAATGGCACCTTTTTCTCTGTTTCCATACACTTCAAGCGTATATTCCAGCCCTTCTCTGCTAATAGAGCTAGGCTCTTTTGTAAAATCTAAAGCAGCTATTTTATTTAAAGGGATCTTGCCTTTAGGAGTATCGATAAGCATACTTAAGATCGTATCAAAATCACCTATCTGTTTTTGAGGTAACCACACTCTTACAGTATAGTCCATACTGTTATCTTTAGCAAAAGTAGCAACGGGTGCTCCACGTAGGGCTAGTTGCAACTGTGCTGTTACATCTGAACGTTTAAGTCCATAACGCATCGCTTCAGCTTCATCTATATTGAGATTATAGACCACTTTATCCATATCCCAGGAGATAGAAGTTGATACAACACCTTTTGTCTTCCGTAGCGCTTTCTCCACATCTTCTCCTGCAGCCTGCAGTGAATTCAGATCTGAAGAACTCAACATAGCATCCACACTCGCACGGATACTTGACATTGCAGAGGAGCCGGCAGGTGCAATATCCAAATACTTCACATGAGGAATTTGAGCTATCTCTTTACGCAATGCTCTTGCGATCTGCCAGATATCTGCCTCTCTTTTGTATCTATCTACATAGGTTGCCAAGATAAACATATGGTCTATGCCAGACCCGGACCCAATACTCAATACGCCCGCCTCAGAACCGATACTCCCCGAAACACGTAAAAGTTCACCCTGCTCTTCAATGATCTTATTGACCTTTTGCATAATTTCTTCGCTCTTGGCTATAGGAAGATTTGTATCTGTAGTGATCTTAATGTTTACACCTCCGGTATCCATAGGCGGCATAAGCTCTTGACCAACGACAGGCATTACTATCTTAGCCGAAATCACAAAAAGTGCAATAAGTGCAGCAATTGAAAAGAACCCTAAGATTTTAGAAGAAGTAATAGCCCTTACAACTGAAGAGAAAAAACTCTGAACCATATCATTGGCACGACCGATGACTGCATGAAAACCATTTTCAACTTTAAGTAAAAGTGGATTCTCGATCGCCAAAATATGCAGAGAAAGCAAAGGTACTGCAACAATGGAAATAACATACGAAGCGATTAAAGCCAAAAGAAGCGTTCCAACAAGTGGTCCAAAAACTGTTTGGGGATATCCGCCAACAAAAAGCATAGGTGAAAGAGCGATCATTGTGGTTATCGTACCGGAAAAATCTGCAAACATGATCTCCTTGGTTCCATCAAGGACTGCTGTGCGTATCTCTTTTCCCAACTCCCGATAGTGCCTTTCGATGTTTTCCATCACCACCACTGTATCATCCAACAACAGCCCCAATGCTAAAATGATCGCTGTAAGTGTTACCACATTAAAATCTATCCCCACTAGCCACATCAATGCAATTGTCGAAGCATATACCAAAGGAATCGTTACAAGTACTACCAGTATCTGTCGGAAACTTGCCAAAAAGAGAAACACAATGATCGTTGACATGATAATGGCATCACGAAGAGATTCAAACATATTTGTCGTACTCTGAACGATCGTCTCTTTTTGGGTGTCACTCACTTCAAAATTAATATTTGGATATTGTGTTTTAAAGTCATCGATCACATGCTCTGCTTTATCAATAGTGTGAATAACATCTGCAGAAACAGAACGCTGTATAGACAGGGCGATCGCTGCTTTACCATTCCCGTAATACGCAGCAGAGTTTTCATAATGCCCAAAATAGACTTCTGCTACATCTGAGAGTTTAATATCCGATGTAACCATTAATGCTTTGAGTGCAGATACTTTGTCTCTTTTCCCTTGTGATTTAAGCAGATAACGATTTTCTTCATTACTTACAAATCCTACAGCATATTCATTGTTGTTTTTTTGCAGAGTAGCAATAACTTCTCCCAAAGAGAGATGGTAACTGTCCAGTTTATCTTTATCGACAATGATCTGTAACTCTTTTTCATATCCGCCAAAGATATCAACATTTGCAACACCTTTGGTTTTTAGCAATTTATGCTTAATATCACCACTTGCCAGATCACGGATGTCTTCCAGTGTGAGTGCCGTATCACCTTTAGGAGACATTGCTATGACAAGTACAGGTGCTGTTGCTTCTGTGATCTTAATAATTTGCGGTTCTTTAATATCTTTTGGAAGTTTTGCACGGATCTTAGAGAGGGCATTGGTTACATCATTTACTGC
>NATJ01000110.1 GCA_002085305.1 Epsilonproteobacteria bacterium 4484_65
GCATATGATCAGTTCCTTTCTTCTCGTTTTTTAAAAACAATTCGTTTATATTCATTGATCTCGTCCACTCTGCCTATTCTCTGTTCATTAAAAAGCAGCATAGGTGCGAAGCGGAGAGACTCTCTCTCCCAACTTTCGTTAGTAATTCCAGGTTTGACAGTAATGTCATGCTTTTTCAAAAAAGCGATCATCTTATCGTTTGTTTCATAGTGCTCCTTTAGTTGTTGGATTTGTTTATCGCGTTGCAGCAGTTCATCATGGAATACCATTGTTGCCTTGGTAATAGGGTAGGCAGCCAGAAAAAGCGATCCGACTACTGTACCGGAACCAAACAGCATCATGTCCCATAGAAGGCTTCTTTTTCTCTTCTTTAGCGTATGGGCTGTGGCAACAATGGTGTTAGCATGATCTTCGAGGGTATTGGCAATATTTTTTGCAGAACTTTCAAGACTGGCAACTTGAGCCTGTATCGTCATATTGTACTGCTCGATCATCAACTCTATTGAGGTAGTGTCAAGATCGACATGCTTGAGTGCTTCATAGTATCTGTCTATCTGAGTCTTGATCTCATTGGCAAATCTTTGTGCATGTTCCTTTTTTATGCGTGTATCATACTGGGCAATCCCTCTGATAACACTGGTAAGCTTTTCAAGCTCTGTATAGATACCATGAATCTCTTGTCTGTTTTGATTGAAATTATAGAGATTCTTTTCAAGTGCATCGGAGATGATAACGGCATCATGGAAAAGGGCTTCGATCTTCTTCTCTGTCATACTTCGCCTTCAATGATTTGTTTGAACTTTTCATAGAGTACCCTGGCATCGGTATTAAGACTTTTGGCAATACGCTGAGTCAGTAGCATATTGGATGCCTTTCGTGACTTTTCAGCATCACCCTCCTGATGATACTTGATAGCCATGGCACGATAGTCCGTCTCATCTTGCAGGACCTCTGAAGAGAGTAATTTCTGACGGATAAGGTCGTTAGTTGACTCGGTATAGTTTGCCAAATAGAGGTTGGGATTTAATGCGAATTTCTCTTTCTTCGCCCAGCTAAATAAACTTTCAAAATCCTCTTCGATCGTTGAAGGATTCGTCACACGGTTAAAAAGTACCTGCATCTTATGTTCAAATCCCAAGAGTCTGATGACCATCATTGTCTTCTTTGTATCTGGGATGATCTTCTGGTCTTTAATGGTTGGAACAACAATAAGGTCGAACTCATCAAGAATCTCCCTGGTCTTGTCAATGGCAGCCAGAAAGTCTTTAATTTCGGAGGAGCCTACATCTAAAATATAGTCATCATAGATGATTCCATACTGTGTTAGATCCTGCAAAGCCGTGGGCTTGTCAAAATCTATGCGTACCACATTCATATTGAAGTTGGAAGAGGAGGCATTTCGAGATTCGATCTCCAATACCATCTTGTTCTCACCCTCAAAGTTCTGGTAGAAGACCTCCCGCGTGACGAGGCTTTTCCCGACATTTCCGGAGTTGTGCATCATAAGTATTTTCATTGGACATTTCCTTTAATCAAAATCTGTACTGGAAAGGACATCGAGTGTACTTTCCGGCTTGCTTGTTATCTGCACAGATGCAGTTGGTTCAACACCCATGGTCTTTACCTGATCATTTTTGGTTTCTTCGTTGTCTATGGATTGTGCTTTTGTGTAATTTAGCCAAGCATAAAAAGAGTTCATGTTGATCTGTACATCCAGTTTCTCCTCAAGATAGTCTTTGATTTCTGCCGGCTTGTAATCTAAGGAGACAAGCCCCAGAATCTCTTTCTTGAAACTCTTTAGAAAACTGGCCTGTCTGATCTTTCCCTCTCTGAATCTTTTTGCATGAAGTATTTTCATATCTGAAACCAAGTTCATCCCATTCCTCCTATGATTTTCTACAATTTTCTAAGTGTATTTATCAAAAACCTAAAAATATATACAAAATGACATATATTTTATTTAAAAATTTCATTATGTCATATAAATACTTAAATAGATATAAAATTAATTATTAATATCATTATTAAGTTGCATTTAAATCTCAATATGACATACTATTAATATCAAATATAACACTCACACCCAACGCCCATTTAACTAATGGAGTGGGGTGTAAAAGGAGCAAAAGTTGTGATCTCCATATCAAAGCCTCAAGGTGCGTTGCAAGCCAAAGAGTATCCATTTAAAGAAAGCTACTACCAGAAAAATGGTGAACTTGGACAGTGGCACGGCAGTGAGTTGACACTTACTTTTCTTGGTTTGCATAATGATGAGGTGATAGAAAAACAAACCTACGCATCTGTTCTTAATGGTATCCATCCAAAAACCCAGAAGCATCTACTAAGCAATAGTGGCAGCGAAAAGAGAAGGGCAGGCATCGATATTACCTTCTCAACACCAAAGAGCGTTTCTCTGCTTATGTCTCTTTTTACAGGTTTGAAAAAGAAGAGTGCGGCAAAGGAAATCAGAGAAGCACATGAAAAGGCAGTACAGTATGCGATGGATCAAATCTCTAAATATTATGCAAAAACACGCATCCGAAAAGGTAAAGGCAAACGGGAGATGGTATCTACTCAGGCAGTATGGGCATCTTTTCAGCACGATACGACACGAGAGACGGATAGTGGAGAGATCGATCCGCAGCTGCATACACATAATTTCTTGATGGCATTGACCTTCTGCAAAGACCCTCTAACGAAAAAGCTCAGACCCTATGCGATGAGTAACGAAGAGATCTATGCAAACAAGATGTACCTGGGGCAGGTCTACCGCAATGCCCTCGCCAAGAATCTCTGGAAAATAGGCTTAGAGATCAAAGTGACAGATATCGACCAGGGCTTCTTTGAACTTGCAGGTTTCAGCCAAGAACAATTGGATAGGTTCTCCGGCAGACATACTGAATTGCTGGAGAAGCTTTCCCAAAGTAACTTGAAGTCAGATAACAGAGCAAAGATGCTGGACCTCATCAATGCGAAAACTAAAAAACATAAAAAAAAGATTGATAAAGTTGCTCTTCTTTCCAGGAATATCAAACGTATGCAGCAGGCAGGAATAGATAGTTCGTTTTTGGATCGCATGGCACGTAAATCAAAGCACCGTTCTCCAAGACCCTCCACCTCTAAAAAGAAGGAACTGACACTTGAGCATCTTCATAAGTCCCTCGATCTGCTTGAAGAATACCATTCGACCTATGGTTATGAAGAGATCATGAAATGTGCATTGAAGTTTGGATTACAGTATGGATTCACCCTGCTAGATTACCAACAGGCATTCATTAAGATGCTGCAGCAGGGAAGATTGATCAAGCTGGCGGAGAATGTTTACGCTACTGAAGCGATCATAGCAGCAGAAAAGAAGGTAATAGCTTTGATGATACAGGGGAGAGGATCTTTGAATCCCTATATGAAAAATGAAGAAAAAATATCTTCTTTCATAGACAAATCCTATGGTAATATGACCAACGGACAAAGAGAGATGGTCAAAACCATCCTTGATACGAAAGATCAGTTCATCGCTATCCAGGGAGATGCAGGTACAGGAAAGACCTACGCCGCATCAGCAATCAAAACCTTTATGTCCCACTATGCTCCTTCTACTGAACTGATAGGACTCTCTTTTACCGGTAAGGCAGCACAATCACTTGAAGAGGAGAGTGGTATTGCCTCCTCTACACTGCACAGTTTCCTCTACAAAGAAGAGAGGGAGCAGTTGTCAGGCGATACAAAAGGAAGATTGATTCTTGTGGATGAAGCAGGAATGGCAGGAAGCCTACAGATCGCACAACTGATGAAAGTTGCCAAGAAAAACGGTGATAGCGTAGTGTTCATCGGCGATACCAAACAGTTCTCATCCATCGCCGCAGGTAATACCTTTCTTGATATGCAAAAGTATGGCATGCATACAGTGTATATGAGTGAGATGATGCGTCAGAAATCAGACTACGCCAAAGGTGTAGTCAAGGCAGTCAAGTGCAGGAAGATAGAAAAGACTGTAGATATCCTCAAAAAAAGAGGCTTGCTTCGAGAAAAAAACAAAAATGAAAGTATAGAAGAGATCGCAAAAAGATACAGCGAAAGAATGGGGCAGAGTATCGTATCCAAAGTGTTGTTGATGAGAAACATATTGAAATTGCAACATCGAGTGGTAAAAGTATAGTAATCAACTTTTATGAATACAGTCAGCAGTGCCAAATATACAAAGAAGTTCAAAAGGAGTTTGCTCCAGGTGAGACGATCATCTTTACCAAAAACACCTCTGTTGAGAATGGTGACAAAGTAAAGAATGGGGAGAGAGCCGTGATAGACAGCATTCACGATGGCATTATCCAGACAGTTGAGGGAAAGAGAATAGATATGAAAGAGATGGGTTTCATCGATTATGGATATGCTATCACTGATTACAAATCCCAGGGTGCTACCACAACTAATGTGACTATCTTGGCTGATACGCAAATGGCTTCTTTGAATGCCTTTTACACACAAGTGACCCGAGCCAAAGAGAATATCACTATATATACTGACAATATAGAAGCATTGCTTTCCAATCTCAAAAAAGATGCCCGGCAACGATCCACATTGGAGTATACAACGGATGGAAAAAAGATCAAAGCACAATTAGAAGCAAGAGAAAAGATTGCCAAAACAGTTCGAGGTGCAGGTTCAGCACTTGTTGGTGTGGATCTCAAGCTGGACAAACCAGCAGTACGATTGAAGCTTCCAGCCAGTAACAAAAGTTCTTCTTCACTGCATATAGTTGCTGAGAAGTTGGATACTGTGATACAAAAGCTTAACAATGTATTAAATCAGGTTCAAGTACGTTCAGACCCAGCTAATCAAGTCATAAAGTCTGTGATCGCTCATACTGATAGGAAAATTGAGTCCAGATACTTACCAAGATCTGGCAAAATTAAAATATGAGGAGAAAAACATGGATGAGTTATTAAAGGAAATACAGGAGCTGAAAACAGAGCAGATGGCATTCAATAACCTGTTGTTTGAAAGTGGAAAACAAAATGAGATGATCTTTGTTGTACTTAAGGAGTTACTTGCTGAGTTGAGGGAGGGAAAGAGTAGTGGAGAGCTTGAAGAGATACTGGGAGGTATTTTGGAGGGGCTTGAGGTTTTGAATAAAACAATATTGGATTCTTTTTAGTATCTATAGTAACAATTGTTTCATATATTAAGAAGTTTCAAGTGACCTCACACAATAAACTGGCTTGACAAAAAATAAAAATGTTAGTTAAATTAAGTAAAAAAGTCTTTGGAAAAACTTCAGATACTGAGCCAAAAGTATGTAGATGAAGTGATATTTGACATTGTTCATTGAAGAAGAAAAAGAACAATGGACGGATACGCTGTCAAATTTGACACTGCTTTCTATGCGTAAAAATATACAAGCTCAAAATTTTGGTTTTGAGGATAAAAAAGAGGCATACCAAAATAAAGAAAATCTCTTGACCTCTTTTAAAATTACTCAGGATATTCTTAGCTATTCAGAATGGTCAGTAAATACGCTTGAAGATAGAGAGTCTAAGTTGTTACAGATGATTGACGGAAAACTATATTATTAAAGTGTAATGCTTTTTTTACTAAAATTGAAAACTCTAAATGTAAGTCGAAATGTAAGTTTTAGTACGTTTCTATCCACTATTTTGACTTACCAACACCTGCAAAGCCCGTATATAAGGGCACCTTTCTCACATTGGGGTGATAGAGGTCGCAGGTTCAAGTCCTGTCACTCCGACCACCTGTATATCTTTGAATATATTACCGGATATTCAACTTTCTCTTCCCATATATCTATCA
>NATJ01000111.1 GCA_002085305.1 Epsilonproteobacteria bacterium 4484_65
CGATAAAAGCGATCCAAAACTCAACCACATAGAGTCCTGTGAAAGATCCTGCAATGGTAGCAAGGATGATGCCACCAAAAACACCTTCAAGGGTTTTGTTTGGTGAAGTGTCCGAGAATTTGGTTTTACCTATGGCTTTTCCGGTAAAGAAGGCACCTATATCTGTGAGCGCGACTGTGACAAGGAGCCAGAACATTGATGCGATCCCGAAATCTTGATAAAGGATAAGGAAAAAAAGTATCCCACTTACAGGGTAGAGAAACGGAAGGAGCAGTCTTTTGTCAAAGTTATGCATATACGCAAGTGATGAAGCAAAAATGATAGCGATGAAAAAGAAGAGGTCATCAGGATTAGGGTAGAAATAAGCTACGATCCATAGCAGTGCAGCCCAGACATACATTGATGGTGCTACAAGTTTAAAGAGTTTCATCGCTTCATAAAAAGCGAACATGTAGATGACGCCTAAAAAAGCCCACATGATAAAAAAGTTGTCTATCCAACCTATGAAGCCTACAAGTGCAAGTAGAGCAATACCGGTTATTATACGTTGTTGAAGTGAGCTTAAGTTTTTCATCATAATCATGTCCTGATTTTTTAAATAAAGACAATTATACCACGCTTTGCGTTATACTCTGATTTCAACACCCTCTTTGGTTACTCTTAAAGTGTCATATTTGTTATAAAGTACATTGGAACCCTCCTGAACTTTTACAAATTTGCGTTTGGTATAGTCTACTTCATAATCACCCGGGTTTTTGACTGAAAAATCTACACAGAGTTTAGCTGCAGCCTGGATGACTGAGTCTGGTAGATTTTGTTTGTCTGTTTTGATGATGACATGGCTTGAGGGAACATCACGTATGTGCATCCAAAGGTCATTGGCTTTGGCGATCTCAAGGAGTTTTTGGTTTTCGTTGCTATTGCGTCCTACAAGTACTTTGTAGCCCTCTATCCAAAAAAGTTCACCCTCTCTAAGTTTCTCTTTTTTACGCAGTGATTTGGCACGTTTTGGTACGAGAAGTTCAAGTTCGTATGGTGTGTTTGCCTGTTCAAGTGCATAGTAAATGTTTTCATAAAATGTTTTTTTAGAGCTTAGGTTTTCTTGTTCTATATGTATATTTTTAGCCTTGCTTTTGGCACGTTTTGAAAGGTTGAAATAGTAGTCAGACATACGGTTTACTTTTACATCTTTAGGAAGAGGTATGGTTACTTCATTTCCTTCAAAATCAAATGTTTTCAGCTTTGTATCATAAGGCTTTATCTGGTACAAATTTGCCAAGATGAGGTTACCGTAATTCTTATGTTCAAGTGCCATTTGTGTCAGTTTTTCTTCATCGGGAAGTTTGTTTAAAAGTTGTTCAAACTTTTTTACTTTTTTTGCCACTGTAGAGAGCTTTTGTTTTTTCATCTCTTCAAGGCGTTTGGACTGTGCAGCGTGATAGCGTTCCTCTAAAAGGGTATCAATATTTGTGTTGTTGAGGTCAGATATGGAATCTGCCCCTACGGGTTTTTGTGTTGTAGGGGTAGATCCTGTATCTACCTTATGGGATCGTGCAGGAATAGCAAGCAGTTCCATCCCCGGGCGGATCACACGGAAAGAGCTGTCAGCATCTATGTGTCGCAGGGCTTCTATGATGACTTCATTGTCATCAATGAGGATGGCATTGGTATTTTTACCTGTAAACTCTAACTGTAAGTAGATGATCTTGTCTTTATATGAACTTTTAGGTGCAATGGTAAAACGCAAGACACGGTCATCATTTGGTACCTCTACTGAGATGAGCTTGCCTCCACTCATCAGAGAGTGCAAAAGAGTGTCAAATGGCGCATTATAGCCTTGTAGTGGTCTTTGTGAAGGAGCCTTGTAAATGAAGCTGTGTCCTCTGGTCATATTAAAAAAATAACTGTAGGACTTGTCAAACATGATTTCCAAGGTATTGTCTTCTATACGTCTTGTACGGCTGATGAATGTAAAATTGTTTAATCGTTTTGCAATGGCTTTGAGTTCGTAGAGTTTCATGATGATAATTCTTTTAATTATTATATTACGTAGAGTGGATTTATCCACCCTACGTGTTGGGGATATTAATTTAGTGCAATTCTACCATAATTTTTTTTCGCTATAATTCGCGTAATATTATATACATTATATGTAACAAGGACTAACATGGCACAGACTATGACAGAAAAGATTTTCTCAGAACATGCAGGACGTGAAGTACATGCAGGAGAGATCGTTAGAGTAGATATCGATATGATCATCGGTAATGATATTACAACCCCTATCTCCATCAGAGCATTTGAAGAGAGTGGCGCAGAGACACATGTACACATGGTGCATTGGGTGCGTTTTCAACAGGTATGGGAAGTACAGACCTTGCCTTTGCTATGATCACGGGTGGGAATTGGTTTAAAGTACCTGAGACCATTAAAGTGGTGTTAACCGGTACCCCGGGTGAGCACATTTATGGTAAAGACATCATCTTGGAACTTATCCGTCAGATAGGTGTAGACGGTGCACTTTATAAAGCTATCGAGTTTACGGGTGACGCTATCAAACATCTTGGTATGGCAGATAGATTTTCTATCGCAAATATGGTTATCGAAGCGGGTGCCAAGAATGGTATCTTCGCAGTAGATAATATCACAGAAGCTTATCTTATCGAGAGAAAAGAAGCCAACGGTGGATTAAGAGCAGAGCCTAAGATCCACACTTCTGATGCAGATGCAACATACTGTCAAACCATTACCATAGACACAGCGGCACTTTCACCGGTCATTGCATATCCTTTCTTACCATCAAACGGTAAACCGGTAGAGCAGGCAGTCGCAGATGACTTGAAGATAGACCAAGTGATGATAGGTTCTTGTACCAATGGACGTATTGAAGACTTGCGTATAGCTGCAGAGATCATGAAGGGCAAAAGAGTAGCACGTCATACACGTATGATCGTCACTCCAGCTACACAAAAGATCTTGTTACAAGCACAACATGAAGGCTTGATGGATATCCTCATCGAAGCTGGTGCAGTTGTTTCCAATCCTACTTGTGGTGCATGTTTGGGTGGTTACATGGGGATACTTGGTGACGGTGAAAGATGTGTAGCTACTACCAACCGTAATTTTGTAGGTCGTATGGGTGCTAGAACTTCTGAGATCTATTTGGCTAACTCTGCGGTTGCTGCTGCTTCTGCAATTGCCGGAAAAATTGTAGATCCACGTGATATCTAATTGACACCCTACATCTACAGCTTCAAGGTAGCAAAAGAGGATATCGACTTTAACGGCCATGTCAATAACGTTAGCTATCTCTCATGGATGATCGAAGCTGCTACCAAACACTCTGAAGCTGTTGGTTCTGGATATGAAAAATGTTTAGAGCTTGGCGGTACCTGGGTGGCTAAATCTCACTCTCTTGAATACAAAAAACCCTCTTTTGAAAATGATGAACTGCAAATGAAAACATGGATAGAAGATATAGGGAAGATCCTCTCAACACGTAGATATGAATTGATACGTCCGGCTGATGGTGCACTTATCTGTGAAGGGAAAACGGAGTGGGTTTTTGTTGATAGTAAGAAGATGAGACCTATGAAGATCCCACAGGATATTATTGATGGGTTTAGAACCCGGCATTAGGATCGAACCCAAATCCTCCACCACCGCCAAAATCAGGTGTCCCAAAACTCTGCGTAGCAAAAGAAGGGTCAGAGTGACCAAATTGGAGTGATATCCCTCTTAGCATAGTAATGTCCATCTTTGGGTCTATGCCTTTTGGACAGACAGCTGTACACTCTCCACATAAAGTACAATCCCAAACACCATTGGTTTGTATGTTATTTATGATATTTTTTGCGTTACCTTCACGTTTATCTGAGCTGTAACGATAGGCTCTAGTGAGTGCAAAAGGACCTAAAAAGTCTGGGTTTACTGCAAAGACAGGACAGGCAGAGTAACAAGAGTCACACAAGATACAGTCTGTCTGTTTTTCAGTTTGCATTTCATCTTTGTGTGTAAGTGATGCTTCTTGTATTTCATGTAACCATGCAGTACTTTTTGAGAGAGTCTCTTTGGCTTTGTGTTTGTCTACTTTGAGGTCACGTAGTACAGGGTGGTATTGTAATGGTTCTACAAGGTCACCGTCTTGTACTTTATAAGCACAAGAGAGCTCTTCTCTTCCGTTCACACGCACAGCACAAGTTCCACACACTGAAGCACGACAGCCTGCTGAAAAGGTGAGGCTTGCATCTTGGTTTTCTTTGATTTCGTAGAGGGCAGCAAGGAGAGTGATACCAGTTGAGACTTCGAAGGCTTCTATACTTTTTTCTCTTTGGATAGAAATTTTCATATTTTTGTCTCCATACTCTCTTTTAATGTTAAACTGTAGCTTTGTAGCCCTCTTCCTTTTTTAGAAAAAGGAAGCAAAAATCGTCTCTGTTCTCGAATCGCTTTGCTTACAAGGTCGTTCACAGAGACAGGCACGCTTTGTGTGATTGATGAAGGAAGAGCAATCATACAGACTCCTTTTTCCACTGTAAAACCATATGTTTTGCAAAGTTCTCATTATCTTCTGTTTCAAATCCCAGTTTATAGTGTGCCCCTCGGCTCTCATCTCTTGCAATGGCTGCGGAGATGGTAGTAGGTGCAAGCAATAAGGCATTAGAGAACTCTAAAAACTCTACTAGGTTCTGGTTGTTCTCTTTTGCTTTGTCCTTAATACCCATTTGAGGGAGAGCTACTTGCATCGTGATGACTTTTTCAAGTGCTTCATTTAGTTTGCTGTTTTCTCTAACAATACCCACATGAGAGTAGAAGAGTTTTCCCAAAGCTTCCCTTTGTTCATAGAAGTTGAGTATTACTTCTCTTTTAAATAACTCTTCTATACGTGCAGTATCCATTTTAAGTTGTGTATCATCTGCAGGTTTGCTGCTGGCATAAATAGAATGTTTATAGGCATTTTCCCCTGCAAATCTTCCAAATGCTGTGATCTCAAGTAGTGAGTTACCACCAAGGCGATTGGCTCCATGTACTTTTGCATTAGAGCATTCACCTACGGCAAAACATCCTTTGATACCTGTGACTTCTAGGGCATAATCAACATCTATCCCGCCCATAGAGTAATGGGCAACAGGTTTAATGGGGATGAGCTCTGAAGAGGGGTCTACATGTTCATGTAATTTACAAAGCGCTACTTCCTGAGGAAGAATTTCCATAAGTTTCTCTTCACCTAAATGTCTGAGATCTAAAAAAACCTCTTTATTATTTTGCAATTGCGTAAAGATGGCACGTGCCACTTCATCTCTGGGTTTGAGTTCATCTACAAAACGTTCTCCATCAGAGTTTAGTAAGTAACCACCTTCCCCTCTTGCGCTTTCGCTTATGAGAATAGCAGAGTGTTTCAATGCAGTGGGGTGAAACTGTATAAACTCCATGTCTGAGACAGCTCCTCCTGCACGAAGTGTTGCTGCGACACCATCACCGGTAGAGCCATACGCATTGGTCGTAAAACCATGATAGAGTGAAGCATACCCACCTGTTGCCATCACGACAGATTTTGCATTTATTTGTTTTGCTTCACCTGTACGAATGTCCAAAAAAGTTGCTCCTTTAACCGTATCATCTTTGGTGATGAGGTTTAGCAGATAATGTTCATCTAAAAAGTCTATGTTTTCTTTCAAGCAAGTGTCATAAAGGGTATGAAGGATCTTGAGTCCTGTGTAGTCCTGGGCATAGCAGGCACGTTTGGCAGAAGCGCCACCCATTTGATGTTGGGCTACTGTATCTTTACCACTTTTGCCATTGTCCAAGCGTGAAAAAGGGACACCTAAACTCTCTAGCCACTCTATCGTCCCGGGTGCATCTGCACACATTTTGCGTACCATATCTTCATCACACAAACCATGTGCAGACTTGATAGTATCTGCAATGTGAGAGCTCACATGGTCTTCACCAACGTTGCCAAGAGCAGCATTGATGCCCCCTTGAGCCATAGAAGTTTGTGAATTTGTAGGGTAAGCTTTACCCACTACAAGAACAGAAGCACCAGCTTCTTTGGCAGATAGTGCTGCAGTTAAACCAGCGCCTCCTGAGCCTATGATGAGAACATCAACCATATATTATTTCTCCATAAATATTTCTATATTTTCCACAATACCTTCAAGAAGCTTTTGTCTAGCTTCTATACTTGC
>NATJ01000112.1 GCA_002085305.1 Epsilonproteobacteria bacterium 4484_65
CATTTACCTATGAGCTCAGAGGTTTGTGTATGTGAAAAAGCTTCTTTTATCGCAGTAAAATAGGCTATCCATTCGGATTTTTGATCAAAGACTTCATCTTCATGTTGATTTAAAAGTGAAATAAGCTGTTCAAGTGCTGTTACAACACCCTCCACCTCATCAGGAAAGGCTTGGGCATACGCTATACTTTTATAACCTGTATCCTCTTTTTTAAGTACTGAATAACATCTGTCACCTACACATCCACTCTCATCTTCATCAAGTATCTTAACACCAACATAATGTACACCCAATATAAGGGAACGGTAAAAAGGTGTTAAAAGCTTCTTCTCCTCTACCCATGTTATAAAGTTTTCATGACGGGTAATGTGCATCGTACTTGCAAAACCATACGCCAACTCTTTTTTCATTACTATCTCTTCTTTAGAACAACCATGCTTCTCCAACACCTGTTCTAACGCATCTTCACGTAAATTTACTATACGCGTAAGTACTGCCATTTCTGATTCTTTATTTCTAGGTATATCTATGAGAGATAAAAAAGCATCTACTACTTTGTTTGCTCTATCATGTCCTTTTTTTTCATCTAGTAGTTCATAGTATCTATTTAGATTTGCTTGTCTTATTTGCAGCTCATCGTAGATAACTTGTAAGTCTTTCATAAATTGTTGTTTTTGCATTGTACATATACCTTGTATTCTATAATTCTTACGTAGGGTGGATTTATCCACCTTTATTTAATATCTGAAATCAAATTGTGTTTACCATTGTATTAAATGGTGGATAAATCCACCCTACAACCTCTTGAGCATATTGATGATGGGTTTTGCTAACTCTAAAGCTTTACCACGATGTGAAATTCCACTCTTCACATTATCATCTAACTCACCAAGTGTCAACTCCATTCCACTAGGAATAAACATAGGATCATATCCAAATCCTTTATCTCCTCTGGCTTCATCTATCACATCACCATGCATCCATCCATGCACCACATACTCACCATACTTAGAGACGATAGCAATAGCTGCAGTATAATATGCAGGTGTAGATTTCAGACCTTTTTCTTTCACCGCATCAATAAGTTTATAAAGATTGTCTTTATCTGTAACACCAACTCCCGCATATCTAGCAGAGTAGATCCCCGGTGCACCATTCAGTACAGGAAGTGAAATACCACTATCATCGGAAATGACCAGATATTCCTCTCCTAACTTCTCATAAATGGTACGTGCCTTAATGAGTGCATTGGCTGCAAAGGTATCACCATCTTCTACGATATCAAACTCACCTAGTAAATCAGAAAAAGGCACTACTTCATCTTGACACATCTGTTTAAATTCGCGTAATTTACCTTTATTACCTGTTGCTAAGACTAATTTCATCAATAGTTAACCTTTAAGTTATATAATAAGACAAATTTTATCGTATTAAAGGTATTACCATGATTAAACAGATCATGCCACTTAGCCTCATTGTGGCTCTTAGATTTTTCGGACTCTTCATTGTCCTTCCTGTACTCTCCATATATGCACTTGAGATGGAAGGTGCTACACCATTCCTTGCCGGCCTGGTTGTCGGTGGATATGCACTGACACAAGCTGCTACAAGGTGCCGGAGCTATCGGTTCTGTGGTCTCTGCAATGATCGCTGACCTTGTAAAAGAAGAGCAACGTGCTCACGCTATGGCTATCATGGGTGGGACGATTGCACTGAGTTTTGCTGCTGCGATGATCATAGCCCCTATCGTTGGGGGTCACTGGGGAATAGATAAACTCTTCTGGCTCACAGCTGTACTTTCAGTCATGGCGATAGGTATTTTATTTACTGCTGTACCTAAACCACCAAAAATCGTTCACAGCTACGCAGAAGAAGAGTCCAAGATGATGGAAGTTTTTAAAGATAAGTCACTGACTCGTATGTACATCACTTTCCTTTTCCACTCTTCTATTATGACCATGGCTTTTTTCATCATCCCTATGGTCATGACACAATCACTTGCAGAAGGTGGTTTTGGATGGGAAAAAGCAGAACTTTGGAAAGTCTATCTTCCAGCAATGGTATTTGGACTTATCTCCATGGGGCCTGCTGCTGTATTTGGAGAAAAATACGGTAAAGGACGACAAGTATTTATGATCTCAGTTGCAGTTATTTTTCTAGGGTTTATCGCCATGGGATTTGCTACTACACCATGGGTTTTCATTACAGGTGTTGTACTTTTCTTTATAGGGTTCAATATGTTTGAGCCACTTCTACAAAGTTTTGTAGCTAAGTTTGCCAAAGTACACCAAAAAGGTGCAGCTCTTGGTGTAGCCAATACTTTTGCTTATGTAGGTATCTTCTTTGGAGGACTTCTTGCAGGTTGGCTTATGCAGCACTATGACAGAGGTACACTTGCCATAGTTGTAGCCGTTATTTCTATAGCATGGTTTATCTGGGTAGCAACCATGCCAAACCCAAATAACAGAGGAAACGTTTACTTACCACTTGATATTTTTGACAGGGAGCGTGTAGCAGGACTTACAAGCCATGAAGCCATCGTTGAGAGTTATGTCAATGAAACAGAAAATATCGCTGTAGTGAAGTATGAAAAAGAGATGATAGATGAAGATGAGATCAGAGGGATGTTGAGTTAGTTTCGACTAGGCTCAACTACCTGCTCTCGTTACGTCTTTTTGAGGCGTAATGCATACTTCAATTTAATATGTTTTTCTGTATTTGTCCATCGCTAGATGGTTTATAAATTTAATATGCTTGATTTCCATCTAGCGATGGATTTGAGGTTAATCTGTAATTTGTAGTGATGTATGCGTTACACCTTACAAAGGTGTAACGAGAAGAGATGCAAAGACTATATTTCACACTCTCCCAAATCTACTTCTCTATACTCCACATCCATCAACTTACATGCACGTTTCATAATACCCTCTTTGGTAAATCCAAACTTCTCAAAGAGCAAGTCTGCCGGTGCTGATGCTCCGAAGCTTTCCATACCCAGTACGTCATCTGCATAACGGTAGAACTCCTGAGCTGTAGCTGCTTCTACTGCCAAGACTTTTGTATTAGGGTCAACTACTGTTGCTTTGTACTCTGCATCTTGCTCGTTGAAGAGGTCAAGACATGGAACTGAAACTACGTTTGCTTTGATGCCTAGTGGTGCAAGATAACATGCTGCTTTAAGACAAGGCATAAGCTCTGAACCTGAAGCCATCAGTGTAAAGTTAGCATCTTTTCTTTTTTTAACGATGTAGGCACCTTTGCTTACTTCACCAAAGTCTCTTTTTGGTTTAAGTGTTTTAAGTTTTTGACGTGAAAGTACAAAACCGTGTGGTGCCTGCATCTCTAACGCTGTTCTCCATGCTTCTACATTTTCCGTTGCATCTGCCGGTCTCCATACATAGAAGTTCGGCAGTGCTCTAAACTGGCTTATGTGTTCGATAGGCTCATGCGTAGGACCATCTTCCCCTACACCGATACTATCATGCGTCCATACAAAGAAATTTTGAATGCTTGTAAGTGCTGCTATACGTGCTGATGGTTTCAAGTAGTCAGAGAAAACAAAGAACGTTGCATTGAAAGGCATGGTCGTACCGTAAAGTGCCATGGCATTAGTAATAGCAGCCATAGAGTGCTCTCTAATACCAAAATGGATGTTTTTCCCTTTAGGAAAATCACCCATATCTTTAAGCTCTGTCTTGTTCGATGGCGCAAGGTCTGCTGAACCGCCAAGGAAAGAAGGAATAGCCTTTGCTATAGCATTAAGGATCTTACCGTTTGAATCTCTTGTTGCCACTGCCGGGTCATTAGAGAAGTCCGGATACTCGATCGCTGAAAAATCAGGATTCAACAATCTTGCCAATGCTTCATTCTGTTCGATAAGCGGCGCTTCTTTCTGTCTGTGTATCCACTCTTTTTCTGCAAGATCTCCCTCTTCCAAAGCACATCTGAATCTTACTAAAACATCTTCGGGAATTTGAAAAGTCGCCTCTGGATCAAAGCCCTCTTTTACTTTTGACTCAGCAATGATCTTATCACCAAGAGGTGCACCATGTGTATCATGTGTGCCTTCTAATTCCATAGCACCTTTACCGATAATAGTATTTGCAATGATAATAGTAGGTTTTGTAGCAGACTTTACATCTTCTAATGCTTTTTCAATATCATCATAACAGTGACCATTGATCTTCACTACATTCCAGTTTTGAGCTTCAAAACGCTTCTCTACATCTTCAGACCATGCAATGCTTGTATCACCCTCTATCGTAATATGATTTGAATCATAAATCAGCACCATATCTTTAAGTCCTAAGTGTCCAGCCAATGCACAAGCTTCATACGAAATACCCTCTTGCAAGTCGCCATCTCCACAAAGACAATATACTTTATGGTCTATAAGTTCACAAGTCTCAGAGTTTACTTGGTTTGCAGTATAAGCTTCCGCCATGGCAAAACCAACAGCATTTGCGATACCCTGACCTAAAGGACCTGTGGTTATCTCTATACCATCTGTGTGACCATACTCAGGGTGACCCGGTGTTTTGGAGTCAAGTTGACGGAAATCTTTCAAGTCGTCAAGACTGACATCATAGCCCCAAAGATGTAAAAGGGAATAGATAAGTGAAGAAGCATGACCTCCGGAGAAAACCAAACGGTCACGGTTAAGCCATTTTGGGTTTTTCGGGTTGTGACTCAGTTTTTCAGAAAGCACTACTGCGATATCTGCAAGACCCATCGGTGCACCCGGGTGTCCTGAGTTTGCTTTTTGTACCATATCGGCAGCTAAAAATCTGATAGTGTTTGCCATCTTTTTACGCATTGTATTTTGCTCTGTCATTGCCATTGTTATTGATCCTTTGTGTGTCTGTATAAGTATTTGTTCATTAAGGGTTGTAAAGCTGTTTGTAACTTCTCATCGAAGTCTTCAAATCGTCTTTGTAAATCTTTTGCAAGTGCATCTGCCTGAGCGACAGTTTCATCTAGTCCTAAAAGATTGACAAAGCTATTTTTATCTGCATCATTTCCAGTGGTTTTACCCGCTTCTTCTTCACTCTGTGTCTCATCTATAATATCATCTTGTATTTGAAATAACAATCCCAAGTCTATACCAAAAGCATACAGTTCATCTTGAATTTTTTTATCAAGCCCTACGATCACTGCACCCATTTGCAAAGATACCGCGATAAGCTTGGCTGTTTTATTCGTATGCAATGTTTTTATCTGCTCAAGGTCAAGCGGCTTGTTCTCAAAATAACAATCAATAGCTTGCCCAAGTACCATACCACGACTGAATGCCACAGGCAAAGAAGAGTTATAAAGCATAGGTTCATACGCATCTACGATACTGAGAAGCAGCATAGGACGAAAACGTTTTCCTCCAGCCTCAAGCATCACTCCTAAGGCATCTTCATAAATAGGGTGAAAACTTGGTACTTTTGGCAAGTTCTCTGTGAGGTATGTCTCAAATCTTTGCATTTAGTCTCTTGAATAAAATTATTGGTAGAATTATATCGAATTAGGCTAAAATAAGCGTATGGAAAAAGAAACAATATTTACACTTATTACTTGGACAAAACGACTTCTTGGGCTTATCGCAGTATTACTTTGGATATATGTCATTTTTACCATCTCACAATCACCCGCTTCTTTTATGGGACAGGCACCTTACTGTATGGCAAGTACCATGTTGATCTTTGGTATTTTAACCGCTGTACATAAAGGGTTGGATT
>NATJ01000113.1 GCA_002085305.1 Epsilonproteobacteria bacterium 4484_65
TTGGTAGAGAGTTTCTGTTTGAAGTTTTTCAGACGGTCTATCTCGTCATCTTTCATCTTGATGGTTTCATCTTTTACCACAAGTTGCGTTCTAAACCTTTCTTGGATTGATTTCTCTAGCAACTCTTTTTCTGTCTCTTTTATCTGTAGTTCATGCCTAAGTGTATCACGCTCTTGTTCTATTTTCTTGGTAGCCTCTGAGATTTCTAGTCTTTTCTGGGTTTCTGCATGGCTTATTTTGGCTTTCATCTCTGAAAGTTCCATCTCTTTGGCTGCCAATTCCTTGGCAAGTTGGGCATCATTTTTGGCTCTAAGTTCAGCAAGTAACGTATCTTTTGCTGCTAGCTCTTCCTGCAAAGCGTTTTTGACATTTGCTTCTGCAAGCTTGACGGCGTTCTCTTTCTCTTTCTCAGCAAGCTCAAGCCGCTTTGCCAGCTCTTCATCAAACTGATGGTCTCTCACCTGCTTGAGAATATCCGCATACCCTGCTTTGTCAACCTTGAAAGCCTTATGACAATTTGGACAAATAATTTCATTCATTTTTTTATTCCTTTGTCTTGCCTACATTAAACTGTAGAGACGTATAAATCTAGTTAGCATTATTGTAACTAAAATTACATAGAAGCACTAAAAATATGTCAAATTGTTATACTTACAATAAATGATCTATGATATTGGCAAAAGCTTGGTAAAAGTCTGCCCCACGTTGATTAATACCCTCAGTATTAGTAATATCCAGATCACTAAAGCCTAAATGGATATCAAAAAAATGTATAATTTTAACTTCTTATTGTCCAAATATTTTTCATGGTGTATCTAAAAAGTGTCAAGATAATATATTTGCTATAATAAAATAAAAGGCACTGCATGAGACTCTTCATCGCTTCCCCTGTCAAACTTGATGACTATACTTCCATCAAAGAGGATTTCAAAGATATGATTGAAGGGAAATGGGTTGAGGAAGAGAACCTTCATCTGACATGGGTATTTTTGGGTAATGTTAAAAATGAAAATCCCATCATCGACAAACTCAAAAAGATATCTCCACTGGAAGGTGAAGTAGGCATAGAA
This sequence comes from Epsilonproteobacteria bacterium 4484_65, assembly GCA_002085305.1. GTDB lineage: Bacteria > Campylobacterota > Campylobacteria > Campylobacterales > Sulfurovaceae > Sulfurovum. Next base: position 1,071 of record NATJ01000113.1, read on the forward strand.
GAGATGGGGTATTTCGGCCGGCCACCGAGGGTCTTATTTGCCAAAACAGAGGAAAAACTACTTTACAGCAAAGCCAGAGAGTTCAAAGAGGCAGGATTTGACCTCTACCGTTTCAAACCGCACATTACACTATGCCGCATTAAAACCATACGTGACTATAAGGCTTACAAAGAGAAGCTCAAAGCGTACCGTGAAAAAGCTCTGGGGTTGATACTGCCAGAGATCAACCTCTATGAAAGTACACTGACATCTGAAGGTGCAGAGTATGCGTGTAGGTACAAAATAGAAAATTTACTTTAGTGTAAGTCTGATGGCTTCCACCAGTGCATCTTTTTCTACACTTCTCACTTTTTCATCATAGGCTTCAAAACTCAAACCTTCTTTGGAAACTTCTTTTTGTAAGATCACCTCACCACCATCAAGTTCAGAACTTACATAATGTATAGAAACACCACCATGAGAATGCTCATCTTCATAACTTTTTTCTATGGCTTTTAGACCTTTATGTCTGGGGAGTAAAGAGGGATGCAGGTTGATGCTTTTTATCTGCTCTGTAAACACCGGTGTCAAGATACGCATAAACCCTGCAAGCACTGTCAACTCCGGGCTGTACTGTTGCAGTCGTTCTACCACTACAGCATCGAAGGCTTCTCTGCTCTCGTAAGCTTTTGGGTCTATGACTTCAAGAGGGATAGACGCTGTCTTGGCAATCTCTATCCCCTCTGCATTTGGATTGTTTGTCAAGGCAACGACAACTTCAAACCCTTCATGATGTAAAGTTTTGACAATGTGGGCAAAGTTGCTTCCTTTACCAGAAAAAAGAACAGCTATTTTTTTACGTTTCGCCATTTAGTGGCTCACTGCATTCTATATTAATACTTATCATGAGCGCATTCTATCGTTTTAGCCCTTAGGGCAGCTCCAAATATTTAGCTTTTTTTACATTTATGCTAGAATGACAAAATTCTAAAATTTGACGTAAAGACAAAAAATGATAAAAATACTACCGCTCTATTTTACTTTTATCTTCTCCTTATATGCAAATATCCTACAAGAGACTATTGACAAAGCCCCTCTAGGGTCAACATTGAAACTCCCTTCCGGTATATATAGTGGCAAACTCATTATAAACAAACCTGTTACAATCATGGGAAAAGAGGATGGGGTTGTCATTCAAGGGGACGGTGTAGGCAAGGTCATTACTATAAACAGCTCAAATGTTGTACTAAAAAACCTGGTTATTACAGGCAGTGGTAACAGAATGGAAAATCTTGATTCTGCTATTGCGATGAATAGCGTGAAAGATTGTGAAATCAGTCATTGTAAAATACTGGACAGTCTTTATGGTATCGATATGAATATGGTAGAAGGTTCTACCATCTCAAATAACTACATCACCTCCAAAAAGAATGAGATCAGTCTAAGAGGTGATGCCTTAAAGATATGGTATAGCAATAACAATATTATCAAAAACAATACCATAGAGCGTTCTAGAGATGTCACTTTAACCTATGCGAGTCACAATACTATAGAAGATAACACTTTTTTACACAACAGACTTGCACTTCATTTGAGCAAGAGCCATCAGAACAGGATCAAAAATAATACGTTTAAATATAACTCTGTAGGGATCTTACTTATGGGAGTCATTGATATCAACGTTACAGGCAACCTTATACAGAGTTCAAAAGGTGCCGCTGGTATAGCCGTAGTTGCAGATAAAGTATCGAACTTTTTATTTGAGAACAATAGTGTAAAGTATAATGCGAAAGCTCTCTATATAGATGCCAAGAGAGTGGAGAGAGGGTATCAACGCTTTATTAAAAATAATCAGATTCTATACAATGGCGAAGCACTGCATTTTCACTCTTCCATAAAGAACAATGTCCTTACCCATAACGTTATAAAAGGCAATATGGATGATGTGGTCAAAGATACAAGAGACAGCTATACGGCAAATAATCTCATCGAGTACAATTACTGGGACAGGTATACCGGCTTTGATAAAGATGCAGATAACATAGGTGATACAACACATAAAAACTTTCAATATGCAGACCAACTCTGGCATTATGACCATAAAGTAAAATTTTTTTACGGAAGCCCTCTTATGTCATTGATCAATTTTCTATCTCAATTGGCACCTTTTATAGAACCAATAATGCTGCTGGAAGATAAAAAACCCTTAATCCATCCCTAAGAGTCTGTCTGATTCATGCTTGATTTCTCCAATCCTGTTATCTCTTCTATCAGGTCTGTTGGCAGCATCGCATAAGAAGAACCTTCATAATTATTGGCAGCGATCACCAAAGCCAAAGAACCCTGGATAGCTGCATCAATGGCAGTATAACCTTGTGCAAGCAATGAGACGATGAGACCGGAGGCACCTTTCAGTAGAAGGGTCACATGTGGGTACCTGGCATTGAACTTACGTACCATTTCAAAACGTTTGGCTTGTACCTGTGTCACAGTGAGCTGTTCACTTGTAAGACTCTTCCACAGTACCACAAACTCTTTAGGGTGTGGGGTGATGACGATCTCTCTGTCTTTTTGTTCTAAAATAGATAAGATCTCTTCACTGTAAAAACTGTCAGCATCAAGGACTATGGGCAAGTGGCTTTTTACCACATATTTTTGCAGAAATTCACTCTCAAAATGACAGCCGAGTCCCATACCTATGGCCAGTGCCGAAGCATTACCCGGTACGACTGTTGAATGCATCAGATACGCCGGAGGAAAGACTTTTTCATGGACGACAAGTGTCGTAAGACCTGCACCAAAGGTAGCTGCAGCCATCCCGGAAATGATACCTGCCCCCTCTTTCTCTCCACAAAATACAGCTGCATGTCCGAAGCTCCCTTTATGGGTGGACTGCTCTGTTCTGGAAGGAAGTTTAAGATCAGATCTTTCAAGCAGACAGGTCTGACTCACCCCTTCATAAAAAAGTGAACTTATGCCCAAATCTACACGTATCACTTCTCCCACTACATCTTTACACGCATCTAAATAAAGTGCCTCTTTATAGGCTCCCATGGTCAGTGTGACATCTGCCTCAAATGCCAGTGGCATCAACTGCCCACTTTCACCTACTCCCGTAGGAACATCACAGGCAATTTTGTGCCCTTTCAAACTATTGAGTTTATGGATGATATATTCTGTCTCTTCATTTATGTTTCTGTTGAGCCCCGCACCAAAAAGTGCATCAACGATGACATCTGCATCTTCTATAGTATCAACACTTTTTACACCCAGACATACTGCTCTTTCCAGTTGGATCTTTGCCATTTCTGACTTCAGATCAAAAGGGATATGAAGTCTTATCTCATAATCACCATACAGCTGTCTTGCAAGAACTATGCCATCTGCGCCATTATTTCCTACACCTGCCGCAATAAGCACCGAAGTGCCTTTCGGGAAATGTTTACGTATATAGTTTGCTATGCCCGAAGCAGCATGCTCCATAAGAATATCTTCAGTAAGTCCGTACTCTTCATAACATTTGTTGTCTAGTGCATAACAATTTTGAAATACTTTTTGCATGATCACTCCTTCTACTGCTTCAATTTTATCACAAATTAAAAAACTTTCGATATAATCCGCTACTTTGTTTTCATCTCCAATCTATTTTGGAGAAATCATAAACAGGAAGGGGGTGCTTTTCGATGCCAGGAATTAAATTAACTTCACGTGACTCATTTGATGACGCTTATAGAAAATTCAAAAGACAATGTGACAGAAACCTTATCGTAACTGAAGCGAGAGCTAGACAACATTACGAAACAGCAACTGAAGCTAGAAAAAAGGAAAAAATTGCAACTCGCAAGAAAATCCTTAAAAAACTCTTCATGCTTAGAAGATACGAGTCTAGACTGTAATCCAGTCTTTGGTAGAGCATTTGCTCTGCCACTCAATCTACTTTTTAACTACAAACTACAAAATTTTCTTTCAACTCATTACATCTTATTTAACTTTTCGCTAAAATCATAGTAATATTTTCATTATATATCTAAAGGTTTTCCCATGACATTTACTACTACTCTACAAAAAGACGCTATCAAGATCATGCTCCTAGGTTCTGGTGAGCTTGGTAAAGAAGTTGCTATCGAAGCACAAAGACTTGGTATTGAAGTCATCGCTGTTGACAAATACGAGAATGCACCTGCACATCTTGTAGCAAACCGTTCGTATGCTATAGATATGCAAGACAAAGAAGCAGTACTTGCACTCATAGAAAAAGAGAAACCAACTTACATTTTACCAGAGGTTGAAGCTATCAGCATCGCTGCACTTTTTGAAGCTGAGGCTAGAGGTTTTCATGTTATCCCAAATGCTGAAGCGGTAAACAAAACGATGAACCGTAAAAACATACGTGTTTTTGCTGCTGAAACATTAGGGCTTAAGACATCTGGTTTTGAGTTTGTCACTACACTTGAAGGACTTAAATCTGCTGGAGAACGTATGGGGTTCCCATGTGTGATTAAACCAGTAATGTCTTCATCTGGTCACGGACAAAGCATCGCTAAAACAGCAGATGACATAGAAAAATCATGGGAAATTGCCAAAGAAGCTAGAGGAGATGCGAGTGAGCTTATCGTAGAAGAGTTTGTACCTTTTGATTATGAGATTACGCTTTTGACTGTACGTAACGAAACAGGTACAGTATTTTGTGACTCCATAGGACATATACAAAAAGATGGAGACTTCATTTTATCATGGCAACCTGCTCAAATGACAGATGCCACACTTCAAAAAGCAAAAGACATCGCTAAAGCTGTAACAGATGGCCTTGGCGGCCGTGGTATCTTCGGTGTAGAGTTCTTCGTTAAAGGTGAAGAAGTGTACTTCTCTGAACTTAGCCCACGTCCACACGACACAGGTATGGTGACACTCATTACACAAAGCCAAAGCCAGTTTGCTCTGCATGTAAGAGCTGTACTTGGTCTGCCACTTGAATATACTACATACGGTTCAGGTGCATGTGGTGCGTACAAAGCAAAAAATGAAAGTCATAACCCGGTTCTTGAAATACCGGACAATGCCTTTACTAAAGACAGCTTTGTAAGAGTCTTTGGAAAACCAGAGTCACACGTAGGTCGCCGTATGGCAGTGAGTCTTGTGCTAGATGAAGTAGAAAGTGCTAAAGAGCGTGCACTTAAGATCGCAGCAAGCATAAGTGACAGCTAGTAATGAATATCGTACTGCTTGATGCCAAAACTTTAGGAGAGGACTTAGACTTTTCTCCTTTAGAAGCTTTTGGAACACTCACAAAATACCAAACAACCTCAGCAGATGAAACACTCGACCGCATCAAAACCGCTGAGATCATCATTACAAATAAAGTAGTCATTACGGCACAAATGATGGAAGAAGCACCACAGCTAAAACTCATATGTATCGCTGCCACAGGGATGAACAATGTTGATCTTGATGCAGCAAAAACCATGAGGATAGAGGTCAAAAATGTTGCAGGTTACTCTACACAGTCTGTAGTACAACATACTTTTTCTATGGCACTCTACCTTATTGGGAAAATGGCCTATTATGATAATGTGGTTAAAAGTGGATCATGGAGCAGATCTGAACTTTTTACAGATGTCAGCCGTCCATTTTTCGAGATAGCAGGGAAAAGATGGGGGATCATAGGGCTTGGCAGCATCGGTAAAGAAGTAGCCAGAGTAGCGACTGCTTTTGGTGCAAAGTTATGCTACCATTCAACTTCCGGTGAGAACTATGGACAAAAATACCCTCATATACCACTGGATGAACTACTTCAAGAATGTGACATTATTTCCATCCACTGCCCTCTTAATGAGAAAACACAAAACCTCATTAATGCCTCAAATTTAGGGCTTCTAAAAGATAGAGCAATACTTCTCAACCTTGGGAGAGGGAGCATCATCAACGAGGCTGACTTGGCAAAAGAGCTAGACAAAAAAGAGATCTACGCAGGATTAGATGTACTTAGCCCTGAACCTATAGCCCAAGATAATCCACTCATGCATGTTAAAAATAAAGATAGACTTCTTATCACTCCACATATGGCTTGGGCAAGTATAGAAGCTAGACAAAAGCTTCTTGAAGGTATTGTGGAAAATATAGAAATATTTATGGAGAAATAATATATGGTTGATGTTCTCATCATAGGCTCAGG
>NATJ01000014.1 GCA_002085305.1 Epsilonproteobacteria bacterium 4484_65
CAAACCCCTGAAGTAAGAAAAGCAAGAGCAGACTTCAAAAAATCTGCCATAAGTAAAGATGCCTATGAATATGAGATGCGAAATTACATCGATAACTGCATCGCTTTTCAAGAAGAGTGTGGCATCGAGATACTGGTACATGGAGAGCCCGAACGTAATGATATGGTAGAGTACTTTGGGGAACAGCTTGAGGGCTATGGATTTTCTCAGAATGGCTGGGTGCAGAGTTATGGAAGCCGATGTGTAAAGCCACCATTTATCTATGGTGACATTAGCCGTCCAAAACCTATGACTGTTGATTGGATGACCTACTCACAAAGTAAAACAGATCGTATCATGAAAGGTATGCTTACTGGTCCGGTAACCATACTCAACTGGTCATTTGTAAGAGATGATATGCCAAGAAGCGAAGTATCCAAACAGATAGCTGTTGCATTAAGTGGTGAGATAAATGACTTGCAAAATGCCGGTATAAAAATCATACAGGTAGATGAAGCAGCCTTTAAAGAGGGTTATCCTCTACGAAAAGAGAACATAGGTACATATGAACAATGGGCAGTACGAGATTTTAAAATTGCAGTAAGTTCTGCTAAAAAAGAGACACAAATTCATACACACATGTGCTACTCTGAGTTTAACGACATCATACGTACCATAGAAGATATGGATGCAGATGTTATTTCCATAGAGACAGCAAGGTCTGGAAATGAATTGCTAAAGATCTTTAAAGAGGTAGGATACAAACAAGAAGTTGGACCTGGAGTTTATGACATACATTCACCTAGAATACCCAGTGTAGAAGAGATAGTCAAACAAATCGAACTGTTACTTGAAGTACTGCCTAAAGAACAACTATGGATCAACCCTGATTGTGGATTAAAAACACGTAAATGGGAAGAGGTAAAACCTAGTTTGGAAAATATGGTGAAAGCTGTAGAGCTTGTAAGAAAGGGATTATAAATCTGAAAGACGAAGAGGTTAATCCTCTTCTGTCTTCATATCTATTAGTTCAGCCAAAAGTTCTTCTATCTCATCATCTTCAAGCTCATCACGTCCAAGCTCTTCTACGATAGCAAAACACTCTGTACGCATCTCTCGCATCTCTTCTAAGTCATCTTTTTGCTCTTTTGAAGCTGTTTTTGCTTTATCTATGGCTGCGAAAAGTTCATCTATGGCTACTTCCAAATCTGGAATAATCTCTAGTTCTAAAAGGTTTTTAAGTTTGTCTGCATTTGTCATGGTTTTTCCTATGGTTTATTATGAACGAATTATAGCAAAATAAATACACTTCTTGTTTTATAAGAAGTTAATGTAGAATAGCCAAAAAAAGGAATACATTTATGTCACAACAACAAGATAGAGATGAAAATTTTTATAAAAGAGCTGATGCACTGATTGCTTTAGCCAATGACCACATCAACACGGCACAAACCCGTCCTGCTCTTGCCAATGATTCACTGCTTTATGCTTCAGCTCGTTTTAGTACTTGGATTGCAGCTGCAAGTTTTAAAAATGGTGAAGAGTTTAGAAATGATAAAGAGGATATTATAGAGTTTTTCACCAATCAATATAAAGAGATGATAGAAGAGCATTTTAAAGATTATGCTGAGAATTATGATACGTATATAGGTGTATCTAAAAAGAAGTAAAGCTTCTTTTTAGATACTAGGGGAAAGATTATACGCTACAAGCACTCACACCTGGAGGTGTTGTTGGCTGTATGGCTTGGTTATCTGCTCCACCCTCTGCATTTACTTTATCTATAAATGCAAGTAGTGTAGTTGCAGCTGCCTGATAACGTTTTGCTGTTTCAGAATCCGGTTGGAAATACGTTACCGGTTTACCAGTATCTCCACCTATTCTGATCGCAGGCTCTATAGGGATACGCGCGATAAGTTCAGTATCATACTCTATTGCTACGGGAGCTGTTGTACCCATACCGAAGATATCTGACTCTGCATCACACTCAGGACAGATAAATCCACTCATATTCTCTATGATACCCGCTGTTGGGATATGAAGTTTTTGGAACATATCCAATGAACGTCTAGAGTCATCAAGAGAAACTTCTTGTGGTGTTGTCACCGTAATACCTGCCGTTACCGGTACAGACTGAGCAAGTGTCAATTGTGCATCACCAGTTCCAGGAGGCATATCTATCACAAGTACATCCAGTTCTGACCAAAGGATATCTCTCAAGAACTGCTCTATCGCTTTCATGATCATCGCACCTCTCCAGATAAGAGACTGCCCCGGCTCCATAAGTGAACCCATAGACATGATCTCAACACCGTATGCTTTTAAAGGCTGTACTTTGTTTCCCTGGATCTCTGGTTTCTGATCTGCTACACCCATCATACGAGGAATGTTTGGTCCATAGATATCTGCATCAAGAAGACCTACTTTTTTACCCTGCATTGCCATAGCAATAGCAAGATTAACTGATGTAGTTGATTTACCAACTCCACCTTTTCCTGAACTTACCATCACGAAGTTCTTCACTTGTGGCGCAATGTTCTTACCACTTACTGAGTTAGACATCTGCTTTGGTGCCTGTGGAGCAGTAACATTGATACTTACATTTTCAAATCCAAGCTTTTTAAGCTCAATAGTTGACTCATCAGTAAGTTGTGCTTTTACTTCATCTGCAGATGAAGTAATATCGATGGTCAAAGATACATTTGATCCATCAACAACAATATCTTTTACAAATCCAAAAGTTACGATATCTTTTGTAAATCCTGGATATGTTACGTTTTTTAACGCTTTTAATACATTTTCTTGTGTCATATTAATTATTCCTAATACTTATTTTGGTCTGTATAAGAGTTATACCACTCCAATCTTAAATTAGATTTAAAAATCAGTGATTCTTCTCAAATAAGAGTTTTTTCCTCCTATTTGAATCTATACAGAAACTATAAAGCTACAGAAATGTATAATCCGTTACTATTTGATACACAAGATATATTATATTATTTATAGGGATTTATTTGTCAGACACTACCTTGATACTTTTAGGAGCAGGTAACTCCACACGATTTGAAAGCAATGTTAAGAAACAGTGGCTCTATACAGGAGAGGTTCCCTTATGGTTACATGTAGCTGAACACTTTGATAAGATTGCCAATTTTACACAAGTTATCATTGTCTCTTCTTCTGAAGATATCACTTTAATGAAAAGTTTTGCGCCCTTTACCTATATTGAAGGTGGCTCTTCAAGACAAGCTTCTTTAAGCAATGCCCTGCAACAGGTTACCTCAGAGTATGTCCTGGTATCTGACATCGCCAGATGTTGTATACCTCAAGATATGATAGAACGTATCTTGGCTGCAAAAGAAAAAGGCAGCTGTATCGTCCCAACCTTACCTGTAACCGATACACTCTATTTGGGTGATTCTCCTATAAACAGAGAACAGGTAAAGATCATCCAAACCCCTCAACTCAGTGTTACTAAAACACTCAAAGAAGCACTGCGAACAGAGCAACTTTTTACAGATGACAGTTCGGCAGTTGCTTCCATGGGTGAAAAAGTACATTTTGTAGAGGGTTCTGTGCAGGCCCATAAACTCACGACTATTGCTGACCTGCAAAAACTATCTTGCATCAAAGCACCTTCAACTAAAACACTTACAGGTTTTGGACTAGATATTCACCCTTTTGAAGAAAACAAAGAGATGTTCCTGTGTGGAGTGAAGATAGATGTTGACTATGGATTTAAAGCACATAGTGATGGGGATGTGGCTATACATGCACTTATCGATGCCTTACTTGGTGCAGCTGGTATGGGTGATATCGGTGAACTTTACCCTGATACGGATGAGAGTTACGCAGGAGTAGACTCAAAAAAACTACTTACAGATACCGTCAACAAACTCAAAACACATGGATATGAAATAGGCAATGTTGATCTTACTATCCTGGCACAAGCACCAAAAATACTACCATACAAAGAGGAAATGCGTAAAACAGTCGCTTCTTTACTTGGTATCAGGCAAAACTTTGTCAACATTAAAGCCACTACAGCTGAAAAACTTGGTTTTATAGGACGAAAAGAAGGTATAACAGTACATGCTGTAGCAAACCTAACTTACTTTAACTGGAAAAACTTATGAACGGAAAAAACATATGAAAATAATTATTGTAGAAAATGAACTCTACCTGGCACAAAGTATCGCATCTAAACTTGGTGAAAGTGGATTTGAAACAGAAATCTTTACTTCTATCAAAGAGGCAATGAAAAGTAATGGTGATGTCTATCTGCTCTCAACAAATCTGCCGGGGCAAAATACTGCTCCACTTATTACAGAGTTTAAAGACAAAATTGTCATCTTAATGGTAAGTTACATCAATAATGATACCGTAGGTGAACCTCTTAAACTTGGTGCAAAAGACTATATCGTCAAGCCATTCATGATAGAAGAGTTGTTGCGTAAAATAGAGCATTATCAAGAGTACCAGGATCTTAAAAAACACACTCTGCTTTATCAAGAGTATATGAAAAATCTACTTCAAGAGATAGAAACAGATTTTAATCCAGAGAAACTCACCTCCCCACTTGTCATTCAAACCAATTACCAAAGACTTGTAGATAAAGTAGTCTTTGAATTTGCACAAATGAATAACAAACTTTTAACCTTTGTACCACTAGGCGATAAAACATGGAAAGAGAAGATAAGTAAATGCACTGACCAATCACTCCTCTATATCACTGAGATCCATACTCTCAAAAAAACAGACCGAGAGCAACTTTTGGAGCTGATAAATGGTTATGATTTCATTTTATGCAGCACCTCTGAACTTGAGACAGACTTTGAAACAATCACACTGAACACAGACTCTAAACTTTATGATCAAAACGAGATATTGACCATAGATGATTATGTCAAATTTATCGTCAACAGTTTCCAGTATAAATTCCCCGATACGGAACTCTCTAAAAAATTAGGTATTTCAAGAAAAAGTTTATGGGAAAAAAGGAAAAAGTATGGACTCTTCAAAAAGAAATAACTCACTCTATATAGATACAGAGGCACTCTCTACTTTAGCATTGGTACAGGCAGGTCTTCTCTCTCCTCTAGATAAACTTATGAATGAAAAAGAAGCCAAAGAAGCAGATGAGACTAAATTTTATAAAGGTGTCCCATTTCCTTTTGCCTTTATTCTTGCTCCTACAGGTGAACGAAACACTAAGACACTTAAAATATTAAAACAGGGCGACAGAGTAGATCTCATTAATTATGATAAAAAAGTGGGAGAACTCATCGTTGATGAAACCTTTCAGATAGATCCTCAACAACGTCTTCACAACATTTATGGGACAAGTGATCCTTCTCATCCTGGTGTCAGAAACACTACAGTAAGACTTGGAGAAATTGCTGTAAGCGGTGAATACACAGTAGAATATCCCCTCATTACTGATAATATAAAACGTATTAAAAGTATGATCACCAAAACAGGTGCAAAATTTGTTTCTTCTATCATGCTGGCAGCAAACCCTTTTAACCGTGCTCATGAAAGAATGATTCGTCAAGCTATCAGTGATTCAGACTTGTTGATCATCTTTCTACGTAAACCATTTACGTCTGAAGGACTACGCTACGATATACGACATAATGCACTAACCACCTTTGCAGATAACTTTTTACCACGAAATAAAGTACTTATTATCCCTTTTGAAAACTCTTATATCTTTGCCGGATACAATGAACTTATCTTAGATGCCATTTTGGCAAAAAACTATGGATGTAATCAACTTGTTGTTGGCAAAAATCATGGAGGTCTGGGACTCTATTATGATAAAAACAGACTCAGTTCTATTTTTGATCACTGTAAAAATATTGATATAGATATTAAAACGGTGGATGAGTATGTCTACTGTGATATGTGTAAAACGCTTGTAAGTACACAAACTTGTCCTCATGGGCAACACCATCATGTACACTACCATTCAGAGTCCATCATGAAACTTATACAAGCTGGACTCATTCCTCCTTCTATCTTAGTAAGAAAAGAAGTTTCAGCAAACATATTAGCAGCACTCTTTCCTGAAAGATTTGAAAACCTGCAAGAGATGCACTACTCTCTCATGCCAGGTTCTGGTCTACTTGAGCAGCAAAATGAAGAACAATTTTATTTGAACTTGATTGAGTTATATCAAACTTCATCTTTAACGTAAGAAACCAAAGGAATGAAATGAATGTACAAAAACTTTTTTTAACTTTTTTTGGAGCAGGACTCAGCCCCAAGGCTCCTGGTACAGTAGGTACACTTGCTTCCCTTCCTGTAGGTTTGGCAGTACTTTACTACTTTGGTATGGAGACACTTTTCACACTTACCCTCGTCATTACGATCATCGGTATCTTTGAGATAAACAAATATGAACAAGAGACCGGCATCCATGACCATCAACAGATCGTCATAGACGAAGCAGCAGGTATGTGGCTTTCACTCATGATAGCTTACTCCACAGCCATCACAATGAACTATCCCTATGCAGAGATCCTTGCTATCATATTCAGTTTCGCAGCATTCCGTCTCTTTGACATTTGGAAACCCTCAACTATAGGCTGGATAGACAGAGAGCTTAAGGGTGGTCTGGGAGTGATGCTTGATGATGTATTGGCCGGCATTGCAGGAGGGCTTTTAAGTGCAGTCGTTTTGATGGGGATCGGGAAACTGTTTTAATCTATAATATTTTTGAGGGCTGTCAATATTAGGCTCTCATACTCTTTCCGTTCCTCCTCTTTTACCTCATCGCCACTTCTAAACTTGCTATGAAATTTTTCCAGAGATTTTCTTGTACTCTCATCCATCCATCGTTCAGTGAAGGATTTCCCCATTTCAAACTTTGCCACAGACCTTAAAGCATGAGAACGGCTTGCCACTTCACTGGCATGATATAAGGCACGATTTAAGAGAATATAAGGGAAATTAAGATTTTTCATAGGTCCTATTTCAAGATATTTTTTGCCCAGATTCTGTCCTAAGACTTTTATATCGGAGAGTTCATTAAAACCAAAAAACACACCTGAACCACCTACCAATGCTCCTATAGCTGAACCCAATAAAAGTGTACTGCCTCCAAAAAGAAGATCAATACCCGCACCTGTCACAGCTCCACCTGTTGCTCCGGTGATCAGTAACTCTTTACGTGTTAAGCCAAAAATAGAAGCACTCTCTTTGGAAAAAAGATCCATTCCCTCAAAGAGAAGTGATTCTTGTACTTTTTGCAGATGGTCATGATTCCAAATCTTTTCAATCTTCTTTTGAGATTCTAGTTCATAGGTACGAAGTTGCATTTGATATTTTTCTTGTATCTCTTCTCTCTCCTCAGCAGTTGCATCTTCATGCGTTAAAGAGAGCTGTTCTATGTGAGAAAGAGAATGATGAACAAGCTGTGTAATACTACTTGCACTCTGTTCAAACATTTGCTCATGATATTGTTTAAAAAGTATAATGGATGCTTTCACTGGAACTATCCACTCTTCATTAAGTTGTGCCATACTCTCCAAAAGATTGAGATGTTGAATAAAATCAGCTTCCATAGGATTGAAAACACGTACCATTTTAAAGTAATGTCCCAGTGCCCGCTTCCACTCCTCAACATAATTCGTATCACCTATGAGATTGATCAATGCCATAGAGGGCTGGCCTGTCCAACGCAGTATTTCCATCTCTGCTTCATACTCTTCACCATAAGGCTTGGAACCATCAACCACATAAATAATACCTGCACCAGCCATAATAGGTTCAAGTAATTCTATTTCATCTTGAAAGCGTTCATCCTCTTTATGCTCATTGATAAACGCTTGTACCACTTCATGTTTTTTATCTGCTGGAACATCATGCTTTTCAAGCCATGCCAGTACTCTTCTAGCCCTTTGAAAACCTGGAGTATCAAAGAGTTCATATAAGATCTTCCCATCCACTGTTAGAGGGAAACTTTGCTTTTTGGTTGTGGAACCAGGGGTATCAGAGATCTGCACTGCATCATCAAAGGCAAGCGTTGAGACAATACTGCTTTTACCTTTATTCGGGTGCCCTACTACAGCAAATTTTGGGTGCATATATCTACGACTCGGCATTTAGTGACTCCCTGCTCAGCGTTTTAACGCTAGATCTCTTTAACCACACTTTATCACTGCTTATTTGCTGCAATTTTCTTCCCCACATTTCAAGCTCTTTGATTTTAGGAAGATATGCATCTTCTACTGTACCTACAGGTGCAAGTATGACTTTATCCGCAACTCTGGTTAAGTCTTCAAGAAAATCTATAAAATCCATAGTAGGTGGTTCCCAGGACTTCACATAAAAAAGTACTTCTCCCTGGCACTTTGAGATGATCTCACTATCCTCATCCAAACTATTGGCTCCACCTACATCAAAAGCCATTGGTGTGATGACTTGCATACTGTCATTAAGCACTCTCAACTCATCACTAGACATTGCCCAGCCAAGTGTCCTGTCATAAGAGCCATCAAGATCTTCTACTTCCTGCATAGTGTGACTGCCTTGGGGGACAACATTTTTCTTTTCCACTGTTGCAGATGTTGTGATAATAGGCTCATTCATCTCTCTAAGCAAAATACTCGCACCTTCCAAACTCAAAAGGGATCTTTTTAATGCCTTTTTAAATCCAAACATTGATAAGATCCACATTCCAAAACGTAATAAGATCGCATAGAACAGTGTGGCAAATGCTAAGAACTTCCACCACTCTCCAAGCTTGGAAGCATTTTGGATCATTTGTGTATCAAGTTTCTCTCCCAGCCTAAAGTATTGGCTCTGCTCTATCAGCTCCACAGAAGGTACAGCCCAGGGAAAAATATCTCTCCATGCAAAAGCAAGAGTATGCAGCAAAGAATGGAACTCATTAGGTGAAACTTGAAGCGTAGTACTCCATGCAAAGGCGATATCTTTCGTAATGACCATTCCCAAAAGAGCTACAAGCAAACCCAAAGAGAACATTAATGCAAGCAGTTGGGAACGCTTAATAATAAGCCAATTGGAAAGCAAAGGATTTATCTTTAACTCTTGAAGTGAACTTTGTGCCTTTTGGGGTAAAAAACGCAACATTTTCTCCATCCAGAAAGCTGGAGAAATATGCACTAAAAGGCTTTGTGATGCATTGGCTCTAAACATAGAAAAAAGTGTAAGTGTCATAGTCGCAAGAGGAAGAAGCACGACCATAGCCATATAATAAATCACATTTACAGGCTCATGCCCACTATAGCTGAGTAAACCTACACCTGAAAAGAAACCAAGAAAAAAAGCAATGATCACCAGTGTAAGTGTCATACCATACAAGTAAGTAGAAAAGGTATCACTCAGGAGTGGTTTTCCTAGAGTGGGAGTATGCTTTTTAGTCCATACTTCAAGCTGTTTGACAGGCTCATTCTTAATCTTTTCATATTCTAAACCTAAGGCACGGTTCTCTTCTCGTGTACCCTTATGGGTCTTCACTAATTCATAAAGGTTTATATAAGTCTTGAGATTCATATACTGTACTATTCCTCCTCAGGACATCCATAAATAATACATCTGAGCTTCTCTTTATACGCTGCATCATCATAACTGTCTACTCGTGCAACACCTTCTTCAAATGCTGTTCTGGCAACTGCAGAGGCAACCCATATAAGTGCTTCTTTATTAAAAGGCAATGGAATGATATGCTCTTTTCCGTATTCTATATTCTCATTATGATACGCTGCTTTTACATAGTAAGGCACCGGTTCTTTAGCCAAAGCAGCCAAAGCTTCAGCCGCTGCCATTTTCATGCCTTCTGTGATCTTTTTAGCCCTTACATCCAATGCGCCTCTAAAGATAAAAGGAAACCCCAATACATTGTTGGTTTGATTGGGATAGTCAGAACGACCTGTTGCGATGATAGCATCATCTCTTACCTCTTTTATCTCCTCCGGGAGTATCTCAGGTGTAGGGTTTGCCAAAGCAAATATTACAGGCTCAGGTGCCATTCTTGCTACCATCTCTTTCGTCAAAGCTCCGGCCACAGAAAGCCCTAAGAACATATCTGCACCTTCAATAGCGTCATAAAGTCTATCTGCAGAAGTTTCTACTGCAAAAGCCATTTTATACTTGTTCAGGTCTGTTCTGTTCGTATTGATCACTCCTTTAGAATCACACATAATAATATGCCTTACGCCTAAAGCCTGATACATCTTCGCACAGGAGATACCCGCTGCCCCTGCACCATTGATTACTATCTTTATTTCCTCTACTTTTTTACCTGTAAGTTCAAGTACATTCATCAGTCCAGCTGTCGTAATAATAGCTGTTCCATGCTGATCATCATGAAAGACCGGGATATCCAACTCTTCCTGGAGTATACGTTCTATCTCAAAGCATCTAGGTGCTGAGATATCTTCAAGGTTGATACCACCAAAAGTAGGTGCGATTGCTTTACAGGTAGTGACAATTTCCTCCACACTATGTACATCCAGTTCAATGTCAAATGCATCCACATTTGCAAATTTTTTAAAGAGTACCGATTTACCTTCCATGACCGGTTTGGAAGCAAGTGGTCCTATGTCTCCAAGACCTAGTACCGCTGTACCATCAGAGATGACAGCAACAAGGTTACCACGATTGGTATATTCAAATGAGAGATCTTCATCTTTTGCTATCTCAAGACAGGGTATGGCAACCCCGGGAGTATAGGCAAGTGAGAGTTCATGTTGCGAAGAACATGGCTTAGTTAGGTCTATACCTATCTTTCCATTTTTATGATATTCTAATGCTTTTTCTTTGGTGATTTCTGACATAGCTTAACCTTACAGTTTAATATGAAATATTATACTGCAAGTATCGTTAATGTCCTAAGAAGAAAGAAGGTTCTATTCAAAATACTCTTCAATAATCTGAGGAAAGAGTTTCATTGTTTTTCTAGCTTTGTCAATTTTAGGTTGAAATACCTCCGAAGAAGTAGGAAAACTTGTCATAAACTCTGTATAAATAGCAATTTTTTCTTCCATATGGTTTTCAAGTGCATCAAGAACAGCCTGCATATTTTCTTTGCTTGTAGCATACTTCATGAGAAGTTCAAACATACGTTTTCTAGG
>NATJ01000114.1 GCA_002085305.1 Epsilonproteobacteria bacterium 4484_65
GATTTATTGACAAAAGCCGATTGCGCATCAAACTCAAACAGTCCTGTCTTGAAGATCCCTTTCACAGTGAAAAGGTCAGCAGCAATGGAGTAGTCTATGGATGACCCTACCATCGCTATCTCGCTGCCAACATCTACTTTAAGACGTTTGGCAAGCTGAGAGCCAAGATATATCGCGTTGCTGTCCCTGTCATCGAGGTAGTTACCTTTGAGAAGCGAGTTCTGCAGTTTGCTCAGCTTCTTTTCTCTAGAAGGTATGATGCCGGCTAGCAGGCTACCTACCGAGTTTGTTTCGCTTGAGAGTAGGGCATGGGTCTCAAAGCGGGGTGCATAGTGAGAGATAGAGGGGTCTTTTCTAAGTACTTGGTCGATGTGTTCGGCATCTTCGATAAGGTTATCATAGCCGCTGTCTTCTCTGTAGCCCTTAAGATTGACATGTGCATATCCGGTATAGATCTCTACGGAGTTTTTGATAAGCTGATGACGAGAACCCTCTGTCAAGGCAACATAGGCGATAAAAAAGATGGTGGTAATGGTACTCAGAATTATGGTTGTAACACTCCGTCCTTTTGATCTTAATATGTTTTTAAAGGCGAGGGAGAAGAGCATCAACTTACCTTGAGTAACGCTTCAGCGCATGTTTAGTAAAATAAGAAGAATCTATTTTTGCATCATAGTTTATCTTCTCAAAAATGATCTTCGTGCGATTTTTCTTTTTGTTGGTATCGAGGGGTTTAAGTTCCATGACCATAGGTACTCTGTGTGATCCATGCTGTTCTACTTTAGAGAAAGTCATGATCCTCACCTTTTGCATCCTGTCATCATAATAAGTCTCTTTAACAGGCACAGCATTTTTCAAATCAACAGTGATAATGATCTTCCCCCAAACCACAGCAGCATCTTCTTTGGGGATGAGTTCTAAGGTTGCAGTGTTACCTTTTTTTGATAGTAGTTTCGCATGATAGTCCTCTTCCAAAGAACTCTCTTTAACCATATCATCATTGGTAAAGTCACTTCCCATCCAACTTTGAAGCATCATAGAAGGTGGTATCTTGATGGTGCGTTCTATCTTGGGGATATACTGCCACATCTGTGTGTCTATCTTTAAAAAAGTGATGCCTTTGTCTTTTTTAGGGTAGAGTATCCTGATAAAGCTTTTTTTATTGCCTTTGGACCAACTCTCTATCTTGACTGTACGTTTTCCCCGCTTAGAAGTGACTATCATCTTCATGGTTGCATACATGTAGTCACCACGTAGGTTTCTTTCAAGTTTTTTGATGATGTTTTGGGCTTCGTTGGCATGTAGGAAAAGGGTGATCAAAAGTAGAGCAAGTAACTGTTTCATAAAAACCCTTTTTTAAGATTATATCAAAAAACTAAATCATATGATAAATAAATATACATCATGCATTGAGTATATGAATGGTTGTTATTTTTGTAAGAGGGTTATTATAAGTGCCCATATTGTGATAAGTATTTTACATTTTTATCTGTACTTTAATCTCATGTTGTAAAAAATAATTATAAAATAACAGTTATGAATAAACAAAATTTTTACGGTTTCTTACAAAAACAGATTTTATGGATTATAAGTCTCACTTTAATACCGGGCTTAGCGTACATTGCACTGGGATGGATGCATGATGTACTCATGCCGGCATTGATCTGGTATATCTTGGCCATACTGGTATCAGCGTGGGGATGGCAGATCTATAAAGATTTTCAATTGGAAGAGATGGGTGAAGATGAGCTTAAAACCTGGTATCAAAAACTTACACTCTTTTTCTATATTATCTTTGGATTATGGACCCTTATTTTTCTTTTATATGCAGGTGAAGTAGAGAATAAACTGCATTATATTGCCATTTTCACCCAAATAGGTGCATCTGTTGTAGCATCAACACTGCTCTTTTCAGATAGAAAACTTTTTTTTCCGGTTTTATTGATCTTAATATTACCTTTGACCGTCTATTTCCTGTTGATAGACGAATTTTATGGTGATGTCCTCTCTATATTTTCTCTTATCTTTTTTGGAGTATTGATCTATGCATCAGATAATAGTTATAACCTGCTCCAGGAGAACTACTATCAGGCTCAACATGATGCATTAACAGGTTTATATAATCGTCGTTATTTTGTAAATTATATGGATCATGTGATCAAGAGAGTACAATTTTCTAAAAAATGTACCTATCTATTACTTATCGATCTCGATCATTTTAAAACGATCAATGATTCTCTGGGGCATGAGTTGGGAGATAAAGTGCTTAAAAAAGTTACAAAACGTATTAAAGAGCACTGTGAAAATACACATATGATCGCTCGCCTTGGAGGAGATGAATTTACAGTTGTATGTAATGCATTATATGAGGGGGAGAATTGTCAGGAAATCGCATATGCTTTTTCTCATGAGTTGTTGAGGATATTGAAGGAACCTTATGTGATAGATCGTCACCATCTATATATCTCTGCAAGTATTGGTGTCAATAGTATTGGAAATGCATCAACTGAGGCTAAACAATTTATTAAAGAAGCTGATATTGCAATGTATCAGGCAAAAGAACAGGGACGTGACGGGATCATAATGTTTAATGATGATTTGGCAAAACAGGTTGCATATAATCTTGAAATAGAACGCAGACTCTATTTTGCTTTGGAACATAATGAAATTGAATTACGTTACCAGCCACAGCTCGACAGGGAGCAAAAGATCATAGGTTGTGAAGCACTTGTTCGCTGGAATAGTCCAGAGTTTGGATTTGTACCCCCGGATGAATTTATTTCAATTGCAGAGAAGACAGGACTGATCATTGAATTGGGAAATCATATTATTGCAGAGGCTTTTAAAACGCTTCAATCATGGGATAAAAAGGGCTTGGATTTAAAGCAGTTTTCGATCAATATCTCTGTAAGACAATTTTTACACAGCACATTTTTAGATGAAGTCAAGCAGTTATCTGATAAGTATCTCAATGAAGAGACAAGAAAGAAAATTATTTTTGAAGTAACCGAGACGCTTCTTGTTGAAGATTTGTACAGAATTATTGTGATCATTAATAAACTTAAGCATTTGGATTTCTCTTTTTCAATGGATGATTTTGGAACAGGGTATTCGTCTCTAAGTTCTTTACGGGAAATGCCTATAGATGAATTGAAAGTTGATCGTTCGTTTGTAAGTCATTTGGGTGAGCGTGAATCTGATGAACTGATGATCACCACGATCCTCACTATGGCAAAAATATTTGATCTGAAAACGGTAGCAGAAGGTATAGAGACGGAAAAACAATTTAACTTTTTATTGGAAAATGGTTGTGATATTTTCCAGGGTTATTATTTCTCAAAACCATTATCAAAAGAGGATTTTGAACTTTATTATAAAAAAAGTTTTCCTGAAGTTGTAATTAGATAATACATTTTATTTTGTTATAATAAAACAAAAGGAGTTATTATGGAAAAGCCAATGATCGCGGATAATAGTCCTGTTAAAACCTCTCTTGAAGCGGGTAAAGAGTATATGTATTGTACCTGTGGGCATTCAAAAACGCAGCCGTTCTGTGACGGAAGTCATGAAGGCACCTCTTTCACTCCTCTCGCGTTTACATCAAAAGCTACAACACAAAAGTGGGTCTGTGCATGTAAACATACAAAAAGTCCACCTTATTGTGATGGTAGCCATCAGAAGTTTACAGCTGAGGATGTTGGGACTATACCTGACGTTTAATACTCTTGAATCATATCATCCTCAATTCTTTAATGGTTATTAGCTCACCATGGAAATACAATAAAAATGTAGATGGAGAATTGAAGAACCTTGTTTATGGTCATCCTATCGCTCTCAATGTTGATCCGGTAGAGAAAAAACCACTTTATCATATGCTGCCAGGCAGTAAGGCGCTCTCCTTTGGTACAGTAGGGTGTAACTTCAAATGTCCTTTTTGCCAGAACTGGGATATATCTCAAGAGACCAAGGTAAATAAAGAGATAGAAGTGAGTCCAAAACAAATGGTAGAGTTGGCCCTGGAACACGGAGCGGAATCTATAGCCTATACCTACAATGAACCAACGATCTTCTACCCCTATGCAAAAGATATCGGTGTCATCGCAAAAGAGAAAGGATTGAAAAATATCTTTGTCAGCAACGGTTTTGAATCCGAAGAGATCGTCAAAGATATGGCAAGCTGGCTTGATGCTGCCAACATTGATCTTAAAAGTTGGGATGATGCCTACTATAAAAAGGTACTCAAAGGCGGATTGGAAGCAGTCAAAGATACACTTAGAAGAATGGTAGCTGAAGGAATCTGGGTTGAAGTGACCACACTGATCATACCGGGTGAAAATGACAGCGATAAAGATTTGCAGGAAATGGCAGTATTCATCGCCAATGACCTTGGAAAGCATGTACCGTGGCATTTAAGTGCATTTCATCCCGATTACAAAATGCTCGATAAAGAGCGCACGAAACTGGAAACACTTGAGCGTGCCAAAAAGATCGGACAGGAAGCCGGGTTGGAGTATATCTACCTGGGGAATGTCCCCGTACATGGAGATACTTACTGCCCTGGCTGTGGAGAGTTGCTGATAGACCGTACCGGATATTCTGTGACAGTTAACAAGCTGGTAGACGGGCATTGCCCGAAATGTAATAGAAAAATAGAAGGAGTATGGTCATGAGTACAAGAGAAACATCGGTAGCCGGACAATTCTATCCGGCTGATCCCAATGAGATTGAGGCAATGTTTGAACACTACAACAAAATACTTGATGAACACATCAAAGATAATGGTATTCTGCAACTTAAACCAAGAGCGGTTATCGTGCCGCATGCAGGGTATGTCTATAGCGGTTTTACTGCCAATCTCGCATTGAGGTTGTTGGGTAATACTGACTGTAAGCGTGTCGTAGTGATCGGGCCGAGTCATCGTGTTGCCCTTAGAGGTACATCTGTTTCCGAGTATGACAGTTATGAGACACCGCTTGGTTCCTTACCTGTTGACAAAGCATTGGTGAGTGAACTCAAAGAGAGATTTGGTGTAATGTTTATGCCTGAAGCACATCATGAGCATAGTACCGAAGTGCAGATACCATTTATCAAGACATATGAACCGGATGTTTCAGTGGTTGAGTTGGTTTACGGGGATGAAGATCCGGCAAATTTGGCAGAGGTGATCGAGTATCTTCTTGAAGATCCAGATACGGTAGTGGTCATCAGTACTGATCTGAGTCACTATTATGATATCAAAAAGGCTAATACATTGGATAGTATCTGTTTGGATGCTGTTAAGAAACTTAACAGTGCTGAGTTACATCAGGGGTGTGAAGCCTGTGGAAAGATCGGTGTGGAAGCGATGTTGATCGCAGCTAAAAAGAGTGGCTTGAAATCCATACTGCTTGATTATCGCACCTCTGCCGATGCCAGTGGTGATGAATCACAGGTAGTTGGCTATATGAGTGCGGCATTTATTTAGACTAAGGGTATTGAGGAGTAGAGCATGGATAACATAAAAAAGAAGACACTTTTAACACTGGCACGTGCTTCCATCGCAGAAGCAGTAGGCGTTGAGTATAGTTTGGATACAAAAACACTCTTGGAAGAGAATCCCTGGTTGGAAGAGCAGGGTGCTTCATTTGTGACACTGACAACAAGTGGAGACAGGCTAAGAGGGTGCATCGGCTCCATCATAGCACACCGGAAACTTTATGAAGACATCATCCATAATGCCAAGAGTGCTGCAATGGATGATCCGCGGTTTCCTTCGCTGACGCAAAAGGAGTTTGACGGTATCACAGTAGAGGTCTCAATTTTGAGTGAGCCTGAGCCTTTAGAGTATGATTCCATAGAAGAGCTAAAGTCAAAGATCCGTGTCGGGATAGACGGAGTGGTTCTAAAGTATGGTGTCTATCAGGCTACTTTTCTGCCACAAGTCTGGGATCAGCTGCCTACTTTTGAACTTTTCTTCTCTCACTTATGCCAAAAGGCGGGTATGGAAGCGGACTGTCTTGGCAGAATACCTGAGATCCTTACCTATCAGGTTGAAGAGTATAAGGAAGATTGATGAAAAGTATGCAAGATCAAGCTATGGTTCAAGAGATCATGCAGGCATTTGCCATGCGTACAGGATTAATAGGTACAGCGGTAAATCCTAAAAGATATCTCTGGACAGATGCGTTTGCAGTATGTAATTTTTTAAGACTTTATCAGGATAGTGGTGACATTGAATATAAAGATCTGGCTTTAAAGTTGGTTGATCAGGTGCACCATATACTCGGACGGCATAGAGAAGATGATACCCGAAGCGGGTGGATCAGCGGTCTGAATGAAGAGGAGGGTGAAAAACATCCTACTATTGGCGGATTACGGATAGGAAAGCCTCTGAATGAACGAAAACCGGGAGAACCTATTGATGAACAGTTGGAGTGGGAGCAGGATGGGCAGTATTTTCACTACCTGAGCAAATGGATGCATGCACTCAGTAGAGTTACCCAGGTAACGGGAGATCAACAATACAACCGCTGGGCGATAGAGCTTGCAAAAACAGCACATGCCAAATTCAGCTATAGACTCCAGGGACATATGGAAAAGCGTATGTACTGGAAAATGAGTATCGATCTAAGCCATCCTTTGGTCTCCTCTATGGGACAGCATGATGCACTCGATGCATTTATCACCTATCAGGAACTTGCAGTTATTGCAGCAGGTGATCCTGAAAGATCAGAGGATACTGATCTTAGTGCAGAAATTGCAGATGCTCTGGGTATGTGTCATAATATACACTGGATGACGGATGATCCGTTGGGGATCGGGGGCCTCCTTTCTGATGCCTACAGACTGACACAGCTTATTATGCACAGCAGTTTGAAGGAGGTGGATATGCTCTTAAAGCTGTTACAGACGGCTAAAGAGGGCTTGGATGCTTTTGTGAATACAAATAATTTAAGCTATCCGGCAGAGTATCGTCTTGCATTTCGTGAACTGGGACTGGCGATCGGTTTAAAAGCGATCAAGAAGATGAAGCATCTTTTACCTGACGAGCCATTAGTTAAAAATCTGGAACAGTATCAGTCACTTGCAGATGAGATCATCCGTTTTTGGCTATCAAAAGAAAATCAAAAAAACAGTACCTGGCAGGAGCACATCGATATCAACAGCGTAATGTTGGCAACCGCACTTGCACCGGAAGGGTACCAAGAACTTCATAAAGGAGAGGATCATGGAAAATAAACAGGAACTTATTGATTCGATGATTTTGAGGGGTATGTTGGGTAGTCCTCATATTATTGATGCATTCAGAGAAATAGACAGAAAATATTTTGTTCCCGAGTCATTTGAAGAGCATATCTATGTAGATGCTCCATTGCCCATAGGAAATAACCAAACGATATCTCAGCCTTCTACGGTGGCATTCATGCTGGAGAAGCTTGAGCC
>NATJ01000015.1 GCA_002085305.1 Epsilonproteobacteria bacterium 4484_65
ACCCAAAAGCAAAGCAAAGATAGATCAGATTAAAGCTTATGTCGATACGAAACAGCGGGTCACCATTGTTGGGTCGGGGTTTATCGGGGTTGAAATTGGTCTAGAGTTTGCCAAATCGGGAAAAGAAGTAACGATCATCGATGGTGCAGAGCATATACTTAATACCGCATTTGACGTAGAATTGGCAAGCCAGGCGGAAGAGTTGGCAAAAAAAGTCGGTATGACACTGGAACTTGGAAATTATGTCGATTCTATTAAAGAAGAGAATGGTATCGTAACGGGGGTAGAGCTCTGTGGAGGTAAAGTCATCAAAAGTGAAGTCGTTATCTTGGCAACAGGGTATAAACCTGAAACTGATCTGGCAAAAAAAGCAGGATTGAAACTTGCACGATATGGTGGTATATGGGTTGATGAGTATATGCGTACCCGAGATCATGATATCTTTGCAGTTGGTGATTGTGCGGCAAGGCGTGATTTCATTACCCGTGAACCCTCCAAAGTGATGCTTGCATCTACATCGGTTGCTGAAGCACGAGCAGCCGGTAGTTCGCTTTACAAAATTAAGTATATCAAAGGCTTTAATGGTACGATAGCCATCTTTTCAACGGTGATTATGGAGAGAGCCTTTGCATCCGCAGGTGTTACAGAAGTACAGGCTAAGATGCAGAATCTCGATATTGTTACAGGAACATTTGAAGGGATGAACCGCCATCCGGCTACAATCCCTGATGCTGTAAAACAATCTGTAAAACTCATCGCTATGAATCACAGTGGAAGGATTATCGGAGGTCAGATCGTTGGTGGACCGGAAGTGGGAGAGCTGATTTCTATGGAAGAGATCCTTAAAATAAGAGGTAGTTGCGGGAATGAATAAAGATAATGTATTTAGTAAAAAAATAGAAAAGAAATTTGAGTTCGATGAAGCGGTGGCTTCAGTTTTTGATGATATGCTTAGCCGTTCTGTGCCTTTTTACGATGAGGTTCGAAAATTGGTAATCTCGCTTATCTTAGCAGAACAAGAAGAGGGAAAGAAAGTACTTGATCTTGGCTCTTCTACGGCAAAATTTCTACTTGATCTGCATAGTAAGATGGATACAAAGATGCAACTGAAAGGCTTAGATAACTCTCAGGCTATGCTAGATAGAGCAGAGCAGAAGTGTCAGGCTTTTGGTGCAGATATAACACTGGAATTTGCAGATATGCTTACCTATAATTATGAGAATGAAGATGTGGTGGTTGCCAACTATACCCTACAGTTTATCCGCCCCATGCAACGTTTGGAACTGGTACAGAAGATTTATGATGGGATGAATGATGAAGGAGTATTTATCTTCTCTGAGAAAGTTGTTTTTGATGACAAGAAGCTTGATAAACAGATGATAGACATCTATTATGAGTATAAAAAAGGGCAGGGCTATAGTGAATATGAAATAACACAAAAGAGAGAAGCCTTAGAAAATGTACTCATCCCTTTTACTATAAAAGAAAATATACAGATGTGTAAAGATGCCGGTTTTAAAAATGTTGAGACTGTTTTTCAATGGGCAAACTTTGTGACTTTTGTTATCAAAAAGTAACTTTATTATAGTATAGCCCTAAAACACGGGTTGCATTCTTTAATATGAGTTATTCACAGCTTATTCACCATGTGAAAATACATATTTATTCTTAAATTTACCTCAAAATATGAAAATATTTTAAATATTTTTTATCATATATCTATTATCCATATTCTTTTCATACGTTTTAAGATATAATCTTGTCATTAATTTTCGGGCAACATATAAGCCCACTAAGGATGTACCATGAAATGGACACCAAGTAGCTGGAGAAATTTTCCTATAAAGCAACAACCAACATACCAAGATCAAGAGCTTCTTGAAAAAGTTGAAGGGGAGTTAAGCTCATTCCCACCACTTATTTTTGCCGGAGAAGCAAGAAACCTTAAAGAGAAGTTAGCCAAAGCCGGACGCGGTGAAGCTTTTTTACTTCAAGGCGGAGACTGTGCTGAGAGTTTTTCTGATTTCAATTCAAACAATATCAAAAATCTTTTTAAACTCATGCTGCAAATGAATATGATATTGATGTATTCAACGGGTAAACCTGTTGTAAAAGTAGGGCGTATAGCAGGACAGTTTGCAAAACCAAGATCTTCGGATTTTGAAGAAATAAACGGTGTTAAGTTACCAAGTTACCGTGGAGATATCATTAATGGTATAGAGTTTACGGAAGAAGCAAGAGTTCCGAATCCTTATAATATGCTCAAAGCCTATAATCAATCAGCAGCAACACTTAACCTCTTGCGTGCATTTTCAAGAGGCGGCTTGGCTGATCTCAATAAAGTACACCAGTGGAATCTTGACTTTATCAAAGACAATCCACTGGGTAAACGTTATGATGAATTGAGTGACAAGATTGACCATGCAATGAAATTTATGGCTGCCTGTGGCCTTAGCAGTGATAGCATGCCTCAACTTCATCAAACTACAATGTACACTTCACATGAAGCATTGCTTTTGAACTATGAAGAATCACTGACAAGAAAAGATACAGAGACAGGTGAGTGGTATGACTGTTCAGCACATATGTTGTGGATAGGTGATAGAACAAGAGAGCTTACGGAAGCACATATTGAGTATTTTAGAGGGATCCAAAATCCTATTGGTTGTAAAGTGGGTCCAAGTATGGAAGAAGATGAGCTCATAGAGCTTATCGATGCACTTAATCCTGATAACGAAGAGGGCAGATTGAATCTTATTGTTCGTATGGGTGCGGATAAGATAAAAGAGTATTTCCCTAAGTTGCTTAAGCGTGTAAGAGATGAGGGAAGAAATGTTGTTTGGTCCTGTGACCCTATGCATGCAAATGTTGAAAAAAGTTCATCAGGGTATAAAACCAGAGATTTTAACAACATTCTCTTAGAAGTAGAACAGTTCTTTACTATTCATAAAGAGATGGGAACGATAGGTGCCGGTATTCATTTGGAGATGACAGGAAATGATGTCACTGAGTGTACAGGGAGTACCTCTTCTCCTATTACCGCAGAAGGACTTCGTGATCGTTACCATACACAGTGCGACCCAAGACTTAATGCCAGCCAAGCTTTAGAGCTTTCATTTATGCTCTCTGATGTCATTACAGACAAAAAGTAAGTTTTTCCAACTAGCCTACCGTGAAGATATTTTTACTCTCTTCATGTTGGTAGCCTAACTCCATTTGATGAATATCCAAAATACTCTTTACAATATAAAGTCCTAAACCCAAACCTTTTTTAGAAGTATGGAAAGGTTTGAAATAGTTTTCTAACGGCTCTGTAAGCGCTTCTCCCCTGTTGATTATTTCTAGTCTGTTTTCATCTATAACAACAGTGATATGCTTATCTATACTATATTTAATACCATTGTCAAGTAAGTTTTTAATGACGAGGGTAAAAAGTTCAAAATCAACATCCAGGATATAATCCTCTTTGATCTCTGTAGTGATAAGATGCTTTGGATTTTCTATCATTAGCATATCAATACTGGCTTCGAGTAAGTCACTCATTTTATAAGGTTTGATGGTAAGTTCAAAGTTTTTAGAAGTGATCTTCTCAATTTTGGCAAATTCATCTATGAGAAGATTGAGTCTCTCAAAGATACTGTGCATACGTGCTTTATTTTTCTCATCATGGAGCATTTCACTGACCAAACGTCCTTTGGCAATAGGTGTTTTAAGTTCATGCATAATGGCACGTAAAAAGAGTTGACGTGATTGAAGTAGTTCCCGTATCATGGTAACAGCATGATCAAACTCATTAGCAACCTCTGCTATTTCATCCTGGTTATTACTTTTACACTCTATATCAAGATTTCCTTGCGAGAATGTTTGTATCTTATCTTTGAGTTCAGATAATGGTTTTAAACTTTTTATGATCCAGAGATAAAGAAGAATGATCAAGAGAAAAACAATTGTAAATACCATAACACGCTTGAGTGGATACTGCATCTTATTTTTATTCTCAAGTATGAGTTTAAATCTATCATTGTTGATAATGATGATTCGTTTTAAATGGTATGTATCAACTGCATAACGTTTGAGTTTTCCTTTGTCTTTAAAGTATCGTTCTATTTGAACTTTTTTACCTTTATCTGTAATAAGCGAGATATTTTGGGCATCCAGATAGGCTTGGTCTATCTCACCATGTTTAAGATAATACATATAAAGATAGTGTGACATAACTCTCTCTTGCGCTGCAGTATGCTCCTCAAATTTAGCATGGTCATATTTAATAGAAACAGTGAATAGTATAGCAAGTAGCAGCAGGATAATAGAGAAAACTAAATTGATCTTACTACGCAGGGATGTAAATCCTGTCATACGAGTTTATATCCTACACCACGTACTGCCTGAATGCGTTTATTATCTCCTAGTTTGGTTCGTATTTTGGAGATGATCACATCAAGACTTTTCCCTTGTGAGTCTATACTCATGGTTCCTGATGTATTGATGATCTGTTCACGTGACTGAGTGATACCTTGATGTTTGACAAGCAAAGTGAGCACTTCAAATTCTGCAGGAGTTAAAGAGAGTGCCTCACCCTTAAAGTAGATCGTATCTCCTTTAAGTTCAAAATCACTCCTTGGCAATGAAGATTGATTTTCTTCTCCCTTCTTTAATCTATTTAAAATAGACATAATACGTGCATACATCTCTTTTGGATCATAGGGTTTAGGTAAGTAGTCATAAGCACCTAATTCAAAACTTTTTACTTTGTCATTAATGTCACTGCGTGCGGAAGAAATGATGACAGGTATATTATACTTACGTACAACTTCTTCACACACTTCAAGTCCATCCATACCTGGAAGAGTAAGATCAAGGATCATAAGATCATACTTCTTTACTCCGGCACTGAGTCCCAAATAAGGGTCTTCATAATTGGTTATTTTAATGTCAAATTGGGAAAGGTATTCCGTTAAAAGTTCTGCAAATTCCGGATCATCTTCGATCATTAGAATATTTATCATTATCTGCCTTCTATATTTATAATTCTATTTTAGTCACTAAAGGTTAATTGAAGTCAAATAGATGGTTCAATTACTAAAAACTTGTATTGGATAGTTCAAGTTTTTCCCACTCAAGTTTACCCCAGTTTTTAAGATCATCCTGCAGACTTTTTAATGTTTTGTCTTTGTGACAGGCATAACAGGCATTTGTTTCAGGCGGCATACCATACGCTTTAGTTTGTGCAGGGTAGGTGAAAGTAAACAGATGTGAACGTACTGTAAGAGGTGACTTGCCTGTATGTTTAGCTGTTTTAGGCATATGGCATTCTATACACAGTGAACCTTTAGAGTTAGCTTTATGTTGTGTATGGTCTTCAAGCCTGTCCTGGTGTGGCCCGATGATAGAACCAAAAGCGTGACATTTCATGCATGCATCATTTCCCTCAGGTTTTTTTGCTGTATTAGTTAGCTTATGTGGGTTATGACAGTTGATACAGGTGATCCCGTGTTTGTACATGCGGTCATGAATGTATTCATTTCCCTGCGTTCGGTTTTTCTTTGCTGCACCATTTGCCCAAAATTCTTTCGTCTCTTCTCCGGGTGAAAAAGGAGCAGGAAGTTTATAATTTATGAGGGGTTTCCCCGGTTCGTATCCATCCGGGTAATCTTTGGCATCCATCCAGAGATCTTTGCTTGTTGCATCTTGTGTTTCCATACGTTTGTCCCTATTGCGCATATGACACTGAAAGCAGACTTCATTGGTACGCATAGGGTCAGAGAGACTGGCCTTGAAGATGGCATTCTTAGGATCTTTTACATGTTTACTTCCCGGACCATGACAACTCTCACAAGAGATGGAGAGCTCTTCTCGTTTTCCTGTAGACATATAGCCTGTAAAGTGACAACCGTCACAGGTAGTAGAGGTAGGAAATGATTTATTGTCATGAGGGTAAGCGTCTTTATACCAGTATTTATAGGGTTTAAAAGATTGCCATTTTTTGTTTTGACTGTTCCACTGATAGTTTCCGAGTCTAAAATCTTCTTTACCATTGATCTGTGCCGGGATCATATAGCGTTGTTTAAATTTACTTCCTATAGTGTAGACTGCCTGGGCAAGGGTAAAATCAGCATCTTCAGGTAACTTGGTAAAATCAGCCACTACTACAGAAGGATCAGTTTTAATAGTTTGGATCATCTTGGCATGCATAGAATTTCCCCAGTCATGGTAGTTCTCTTCATGACACTCTTGACACTTCTTGGAACCTATAAAATGGGCATCCTTTTGAGACTCCGGCTGGAGGTCAAAGTTTAGTCCTATGCGGGTTTTGGTAAGCTGTGTATAGTAAGGGGTGATCTTGGGGAGGTTAAGCCAGATAATGATAGATAGAAGAAGGAGAATAAGTATAATAAATGTAAGAAACTTCTTCATCATCTTAGCCTTATAACATAAATGCTTTTTTCATATGAGGTTCAATTTTATCAAAACTGTATTGATGGTTTGTAAAATGCTCAAATGCAATGATCCCTTGGTAAAGCAGCATATCACTGCCATCTTTGGTGGGTTTACCATAGGTTTTTGCAAGCTTCAAAAAAGGTGTTTCTTTTCCGTAGATTACATCAACACAGGCTTTTGCTGTCGGGATAACTTGTTCTAGTATCTCCAATGGTGCAGGGAGTGAGTCATCTTCAAGTCCTGCTGAAGTCATATTTATCACTAAGTCATACTCTTTAGATATGAAGTTTTCAAAGGTATAAGTCTCAAAGCCATCTTCTTTGAACTTCTCCAGGCGACCTTCACTTCGATTAAGAAGTATCACTTCATAGCCTTCATCTCTTAAGATACGGGAGGTAGATTGTGCTGTACCTCCCGCACCTAAAAAAAGTACAGTTTTAATATCTTTAAATTCAGAGATTGCTTTTAAAAATCCTGGTGCATCTGTATTGTACCCGTAGAGTTTTCCTTCTTTTTCCATTATGGTATTGACCGCACCTACCTTCTTGGCAAATGGGTCTAACTCGTCACAGGCATTATAGGCATGTTCTTTATGTGGTACGGTAATATTGATACCTTTGAGCCCGAGATCAAAAAAAGTTTTTTTGAGAGTTGTACCATCTTCCAGTAAGTAACGTGTATAACAGCCATCAAACCCTAATCCCTGAAAGGAGAGGTTATGCATAAGAGGTGATTTTGAATGTGAAACAGGGTTTCCAAAGATGGCAAAGAGTTGTTTGTACATCTCTATAGGCTTTCCATTTCTTTAAGTGTAACGAGCAAGGCAGCAAGTTTATTTTTTACTTCAAGGTACTCAAGTTCCGGTATGGAGTCAGCTACTACTCCAGCCCCTGCTTGAAGGGTAATGCTATCTGGTTTTATGAGAGAAGTTCTTATGGCAATGGCTGAGTCCATGTTTCCGTCAAAAGAGAAGTATCCTACTGCTCCAGAGTAGAAACCACGCTTAAGTCCTTCAAACTCTGCTATGAGCTCCATGGCTTTTATCTTTGGTGCACCTGTCATGGTTCCTGCGGTGAATGTTGCAGCGAAGAGGTCAAACATGTCTTTACCCTCTTCCAGTAAAGCTTCCACATCAGAAACCATATGCATGACATGAGAGTATTTCTCTACACGCATCATATCTGTGACTTTGACTGTTCCTGTCTGTGCTACACGGCCTACATCGTTTCGCCCCAAGTCTATAAGCATCAAGTGCTCTGCACACTCTTTAGGGTCACCTAACATTTCAAGTTCCAGCTCTTTGTCACGTTTTGCATTTTTACCGCGTTTACGCGTACCTGCGATAGGGCGAAGGAGTATTTCGCCTTCTGTGAGTCTTACCATTACTTCGGGAGAGGAACCACAGATAGAGAAATCTTCATAGTCCAGTAAGAAAAGATAAGGAGAAGGGTTTTTGGAACGTAAGACTCTATAGAAACTTAGAGGATCGATCTTTCCTTTTTGAGTGTATCTATTTGAAAGAAGGATTTGAAAGATGTCACCGGAGCGGATACTCTCTTTAGACTCATCAACCAGTGTCTTGAATCGTTCTTCATCAATGCTGAAACTTCCTTCACCATCAAGCTCTACCGCTTTAAGCGGCATAGGAGTACAAGTATCATGTAAAATATTTTCTATGGATTCAAGTCCGTTTTGCATAGACTCATCATTTAAAATGAGTGTAAGCTTTGCATTTTTATGTGAATAGGCAATAATGATCTTGGGACGTACAAGATCAAGATCAGGTGTGCCCAGTGGATCTAAAAGGTTGTCCATACTCTCTTCAAGTACAGGCTCAAACACTTTCACCATATCATAAGCAATGAAACCTATAAAACCATCAACAAAAGAGAAACCAACTTCTAAAGCTTTTTCTTTATAGGCTGCTTTATCTACAGAAGCATAATAAGACTTTAAAAAGCTAAAAGGGTCTTCTTTTAAGGTTTTTTGAACCCCTGATGTATTTGTATAGGTTGTTGTTTTATTTTTATAGCTTAGACGCTCTTGCGCCCCTATGGTAATGAAAGAGAAGTTCCCGTCACTTGTATTGAGTACACTCTCAAAGAGCATAGTCACTTCATCGGGAAAAAGTGCTTTGATCTTTCCGTAAAGTGCGACAGGTGTCAGTTGGTCAAAGAGAACTGTTTTATGCATGATGAAACTTACTTTTTAACCACAAAGGCACTTTTATTGATACGGTCTCTTACTCTTACAAGTGCTGCGTCAACAGATCTTCTATCTTTATATGGTCCGATAAGCAGTTTTTTTGTCCCCGAACTTGTTGGAGATGTGATCTTATAGTTAAAACCACTGTTCTTAATGATACTTAGGAACTGTGAACTAGGTGTTTGTTTAAATGAACCTACTTGAATGTAGTAAGTTTGTGATGTAACAGGCTTTTGAGTAGGAACATTCACAGGTTTTCCAGTTGGACGTTCTTTGGCTTGCTCTATGATCTGTGTTGGAACAGGTTTTGCCACTTCTGCTATTCTTTTCTCCATCTCAGCTTTTTTCATCTCTGCTTTTCTTGCCTCTTCTTTCTCTCTCTCAGCTATTTTTGCTGCAGCTGCAGCATCTTCAGCTTTTTTTGCCTCAGCTTGTTCTTTCGCAACTCTAGCTTTTCTGATTTCAGCATATTCTTGCTGTATTTTTTCTTTTTCAGCTTCTGTCTTCACTTCAGGTTGCTTAGGTGCCTGAACAACTTTTTTTATTATCTCCACTGTTTCTTTGGCAACTTCTTCTGCCGGAGCAGGTGTCTTAAGTGCATTCTCTATAATATTTGAAAGTTCCGGTTCTTTTTTTTCCGGTTTAGGTTCAGCAGCACTTTGCAACGTAAGCTCTGGACTGACCAGTTCTGTGTTGTTCTCTTCAAAAGCAATTTTATCTGCATTCGGATCTTTGAGTATGATCTTTGTAAGGATGATCGCTACGATCAAAATAACGATAAGTAGTGCAATAATAGTTAAAAAACTCTTTGTTTTAGCGTTTTTAGGTTCGATATTATCGATGATAAGGTCATCTAAATTGTGATCATTCATAAGGGGGAGGGCTCCAAATTTTATTTTGAAATAATTATATCATATTTATTTATATTAAAACTTTAGAGATTCCCTTTAGATCCCCAACCTTTTTTGATTGAGAATAGTATAAAGAACAGGTAAATAAAGTAAATTTAGTATAGTTCCCCATGCAAGTCCAAATGCCAATGCTATTGCCATAGGCTGGAAAATAGCAGCTTGTCCTGTGGGAAAAAAGACAAGAGAACTTAGACCTATGAGTGTTGTGACGGAAGTGAGTACAATAGGTCTGAATCTTTTGGAAGCATAGAAGAATATCTCCTCCATATTGTTTGCTTTTTTAAGATTCATGACCATGATGATACCATCGTTGATAACAACTCCGGAGAGACCAAGCATACCGATGATAGAAGGCATGGAGAGGTTAATTCCCAGTGTAAAGTGACCAATGAGAACGCCTAAAAAGGCAAAAGGTATCACAGACATCATCATAAATGTTTCTCTAAAAGAGTTGAAAAGATAGAGAAGTGAGAGCATGATGAGAAGCATTGCCACCCCAGAGGCCGCCATCATGTCACTCTTAAGCTCTTTTTTCTTCTCTTCTTCTCCTTTTAGGATGATCTTTATACCGTCTTTTTTTGCTTCTTCTAAAATGGAGTCTATCTGCTCAAGTGTTTCAGTAGCGGTAATTTTTTTACTATCCACATTGGCATAGATATAAAAATTTTTCTCTCCACTGTCTTTGATGATCTTTTCAAAAGATTTGATCACATTAAAGTGCACGACATCTTTAAGTGCAACAAATTGGTTATCATCAAGTTTGATCTGAAAGTTTTTAAGTACATCCAGAGAATCTTTTTGCACAGATCTGATCTTTAATTCCAGAAGATCGCTACTATCAAAAGCAAACCCTATTTTTCTTTCCAAATAAAAATTAGAGAGGAATACTCCCAGCTTCTGTTCACTCAAACCTAAAGATTCACCATAAGAGTTGACTTGAAGTTTGATCTCATCCACCCCAAAATTCATAGCATCATTGACAGAGACAATTCCATTGATCTGACGCAATGCATCTTTCATCTGTTTTGCATAATGCATCACTTTCTGATTGTCATCAGAGACAAGTCCTATCTTAAGGTCAGACTTAATAGGCCCTACTTTACGTTCTACAATGGCAAGATCAGAGAGGTTGAATTTCTCTTTATATTTTTGAGTTTCCAAAAAGTGACGTAACTCTTTTGCGATAATCACTGATTTATCTTCTCTGGTACGTCCTTCTTCATCATAATAAAAACTAAGAGTAGGGGTGATGAACTTATCTACAAAGTTCTGTGCTTTGAGTTTTTGCAGTTCGATGGTGATCTGCCCCACATAAGGGTATGTCTCAGAATTTCCCGCAGAGTCTCTTCTCCATCCTGCAACAGAACCTACATGGGAAATGAAATACTGGTCTTTCCTTTCATAGAGATCTTTTTCAATGGCTTTAAGGTACTCGATCGTCTCTTCCGTTTTAGTGTTGACATTTGATTTCATTGTGATATTGATAGTGGTAGCGTCA
This sequence comes from Epsilonproteobacteria bacterium 4484_65, assembly GCA_002085305.1. GTDB lineage: Bacteria > Campylobacterota > Campylobacteria > Campylobacterales > Sulfurovaceae > Sulfurovum. The sequence goes on from NATJ01000015.1 coordinate 11,053, forward strand.
AATTGAGGAAACATTTGAAACTTACTGGCTTTGATACCTATCACGATAAGTAGTGGTACCAAGATGATAAAAAGGGTTAAAAAAGTCTTTTTGTATCGCATAAAAAAATGGATAACCCAACTATAGAATCGATTGATACCTTCCCATGAGGTGGTCTTTTGTTCTTTTTTTAAGACATGTGCGGCATGTATGGGTAAAAAAAGAAATGATTCTATGAGGGAGGCTAGAACAAGTACAGAGACGGCGATAGGAATAAGCTTAATCACTTCTCCCATGGTTCCAGACATCATAAGGGCAGGGATGAAGGCAAAAAGTGTTGTCAGAGATGCAATAGTCACTGGCTTAAACATCTCTTTTGCTCCAAGAATAGCAGCTTCTTTTGGCGCCACACCTTCTTCAATATGTTGCTGAATATTTTCAC
>NATJ01000115.1 GCA_002085305.1 Epsilonproteobacteria bacterium 4484_65
GGTGACTATGAGTAATAGATTAAAAGGATTTGAAAAAGTCTTGGGTAGAAATTTTTGTTGTTTAGATTGTAAATATCATTGGAGTAATCTGCCTTATTTAGATCATACAACGTGGTACTAGGAATAGGCACTCTAATACTTTTTGCATAAAGCTTCTCTTTGAGGTGTGGGAAAAAACAGGCCGTTGCCTCAGCAGCACTGCTCATAATGGGTATGATATTTTGCGTTGCAGAACGTGTTCTTCGTATATCTTTTGAGTAGTGTTTTCCATCAAGAAGGTTCTGGTAACTCGTATAACTATGGTACATACTCATCATCGCACTCTCTATACCAAAATGTTTATTTATGATCTTAAATATAGGAACAATAGCATTAGCTGAACAACTGGAGTTTGAGATGATAGGCTCCTGATTATACTCCTTATGATTCACACCAAGTATATACGTTGGAGTATCATCTGTTACAGGTGCAGAGATGATCACTCTCTTTGCACCATTCTTGATCAAAGGGAGATTGGATTTTGTCGTTAAAAACATACCCGTACACTGTAAAACAACATCTACATTTAAAGATTGTATATTCATATTTCCAGCACCTCAAAACTGCTGTCTTCAAGTATGATACGTGCAGCACTTCTGCCTATACGTCCAAAACCATTGATAAAAATACGTATCTTTTTAGCACTCATAACTGATACTGGCTCCTGTCATTAGAACGATTTTTTGATGATTTTGCATAGTAGGCATTATAATGAAAACCCATAGTTTTTGTATTGATAAGTATCAAAATTGACACTTATCAACAGCTTTAGATGATCAAAACGATAAAATGATATACTAATTTGATAATAACACAGGAGAAGTTTATGGATGTAAAACATTATTATAACCCCCACGGTGAAGAGATACTTGATGAAAAAATATATGGTGGTTCACCTACGGGATTTGTAGACTTCAACCGATCCAAATACAGGTGGGATACCAACATCTATGATTTGATGAATGCCAATACCTGGTTCCCTTCTGAAGTCAATACAAGTACAGAAAAAAAGAATTTTGACAAACTTTCTCCAAATGAGCAATCGATCTACAAAATGACTTTTGCACAATTAAGTTTTAATGACTCTGCTCAAGAAGAGTATCTTGCTGATTTTAGAAGCCTTGCCAGTAATCGTTTAGTTAAATCAGCTATTACTTTACAGATGATGCAAGAAGTGAACCATTCTAAGAGCTATGCTGTCTTGCTCGATGCTTGTGGTAACTCTGATGAAGTCTTTAACCTCTACAAATATGATGATATGCTTAACCAAAAGAACCAAAAGATAGCAGAGCAGTTTGCACGCTATATAGATGGTGGGTCTGTAGATAAAATGCTGCTAAGTGCCATGGCATCTGTCAACTTAGAGGGTATCTACTTCCTCTTAGGCTTTTCGTATATCTATCTGCTTGGAGACAAAGTACCCGGTGCCAGAGATATGATCAAGTTCATTGCCAGAGATGAGCTCAATACGCATTTACCACTCTTTGCAAATATATTTAAAACGATTCAAAAAGAGAACAAGATACAAACAAGTACCATTGAACTGTATATAATTATGCAAATGACAGACTCAAAAAGATAGGTCTTGACCCGATCTTTAAACAGAGTGAAACAACATATCTACAGAAACTCGTTACAAAACACCAAGAGATGAATGAAGTGAAGAGTAATTTCTTTGAGAGTAATGTTTCAAATTATGCAAAATCAAGTATTGACCTGAACGATTTTTAAATGATGACTACAGAAGAGTTTCTACCTTATCTCAAAACTGTTGGTACGGGTCCTAAACGTAACAGAGATCTGACAAAAGATGAGATGAAAATAGTAATGCGTGCTTTCTTGAAAAAAGAAGTAGTACCTGAACAGGCTGCTGCATTTTTACTTGGTTGGCGTGTGAAAGGTGAAAGTTTAGATGAGTTTGCAGCTTCTATAGAAGTGTTTGACGAATTTATTCAGCAGGAACCTCTTGAAAACTCCATTGAGTTTGGCTATCCCTATGATGGGAAAGTAAAAAACCCTTATCTTATCACATTAGCAGCACAGTATCTGCAAAAGTTTGACCTAAATTTGTCACTTCATGGTGATCTGCTTCAACCTGCAAAAGGTGGTACAACACTTAAAGAGGTATGTGACAATACACCTTTACCTAACAATACACACTACTATGACAGAGCAACATACTTTCCTAAACTTCATGAGTTTAGTGATATTAGAGCTAAACTTGGCCTACGTTCCTCATTTAACACCATAGAAAAACTACTAAATATCACACAGAGTGATACTGCTATCATCGGAGCCTTTCACAAACCTTTTGTAGAAAAGTATATTACACTTTTTAAAGACCGTTATAAAAAACTGGTTATTATTAAAGGTAATGAAGGAACGCCGGAAATATTTTCAAAATGCGCGATTACTATTGTAGAAAACGGTGAAATAGAAGAGATAAAAGTCGATCCTAAAGATTTTGGTATCATGTATTCAAAGTCTGCAGAGCGTATCTCTCTGGAGACTTCACTGGAACTTGTGAAAAATCCAAGTGATGAACTATTAAAGCTAGCTAGACTTAATGCTGCTGTCATTTTATTTTTAACGGGTAAAGTTGGGAGTATTGAGAAAGGGTTTGAGCTTATCAATTAACTATGATGAGGAAAGTTCCTCATCAGTATATTCTTCTATTTCTCTTTATCATCCATTTGATAAATAAAGATACCAGAAGGATGTTTAATCTGATAGATCTCACGTTCCAAGAACCACTCTTTTGTATTGATCACATTGACTTTATTTTGATCTCGTTCCTCACCTTGACCATTAACTGAAACATAAAGATAATCATCTACATTTGACCAACGTACATGAAGTACTTTTCCCTTAAAGGTAAATGTTTCAATGATCTTTAATGTTTTCACATCTACTATCTGAATTGTAGGAAAGTCTTTTCCAGAAAAAGTTACTGCCAAATACTTTTTATCTGGGCTTAACGCCGTAAATACCGGTAGACCTTTCATTTCAATATTTTTAATGAAGTTAAATTCAGTGTCATACACCATTACTGCATTGTCACCTACTGCAGGGATAAAGGTCTTATCATCGCTCAGAGACCAAAAACCAAAGTGCGGTACTTTGAGAACAGGTTTATTGTCTTTAGCCGTCACTTTGATCTCAGAGAACTCCATTTTATCTAAGTCAATAACCCCAAACGATTTACTAAGGAAAAAACCTACGATATAGGTATTCTCTTTGATCATCGCATCAAAAGGCATCTCGCCTACTTTGAACTCTTTGAATGTCTTGAATTTTGGTAAACCTTCACCGGTATTCTCATTTTTAAGTACTGTTACTTTATCACTGTCCATTTGAGCAAAGATGATCATATCTTTATAGATCTTTATTCCCACATTTTTAGAGCCTGTTATTATCTTATCAATAGGCTTAAGATCACGTGTAAGAATATCTACTGATTTATCATCATAATTAGCTACAGCTACATAGTTTTTACCTATCACAAACCCGATGGCAGATTTAGATGTTTTATACTCGTTGAGTATTTTTTCACTTACAGGGTCAAAGCGTACTACATATCCGTCACGGCTTATGAGATAACCATCTTTACCATCAAATTTGATGATACCATGATTCATGTTATGCACATTTTTCATGTGAGACTTGGTGAGTCCCTTGTTAATGATCGCGATAGATTCACTCTCTCGCTCAACAACAAAAAGCTTCTCACTCGCACTTGGTGTGGCTGCAAAGAGTACGCTACTCAACAACAATATAGACAATATTGATTTCATTAAAATCCTTTTAAAATACTTGCCTCTATTGTACTGAAAACTCTTTAATAAGACCGTTGTAATGTGTCAATTTTATAGTAAATTAAAACTAATGTTACTTCATTTCGGAAGTGAAGACTTTATCGAAGTGTATCCCTTGAGGGGCAGTCCCGCATTTAGTTAGGTTGCATAGTGTAGGTGGGACTGAAGTCTCCACTTCCAGGGACTACAATTGAAACTACTCTTGTATAAAGAGAACCTCTTTCATTAAAGAAGCTTCTGTTAAGTTATTATCTTCTAATGAAATAACCCTGGCACAATCACTTTTAGCTAGTTGCACATAAAGAGCAACAGAAACTTTATCATCTTTTTGAAGTTCAGGTACGTCATAGCCCAATACTTTACACGACTCTGCATTCACATTGTTTACTGTACTTCCGGTTGAATGGGCAGGTATAATGACTTTTTTATCCTCTTGGGTAAAACTATAGGCAAAATACCCTTGCTTATCTTCACTAGGCTCTTTCTCATAATTTTTCCAGATCACTTTTCCTGCTCTACTTATCTCTATTTTTAAGAATTTTGCACGTGCAGGTTGAACTATAAGTGGGTGAGTCATTTTGTTTTTAAGGGTTACTGTGAGTTTTTTATTAGCTGTTGTGATGTTGATATCCATCCCTGTTTTTCTAAACTCTTTATCGTGGATCCCTAAAAACTTATGACTTGCATGACGCCCTCTTGCTCTTTTATCCATCTTCTCTGCGCCACCTGCGAGCTCCGGCATATGACAGTTAATGCAGCTTATACTATCTTGATCCTCACCCATAGCTCTAAAGATAGTGGTGTTATTATCGTTGAGTTTATGTGAGTGACAACCCATACAGACTTTTTTAGCATAGACAGGATTTGAAACAGAAGAGTGTTTATCACTGTCATCAGGATTATCCAGTCTTCCATAGAGTGTAGGTTTAAACCCTTTGGCTTGTCGTGCCTTGGTGTTGATATTGAATTTATGTGCTGTTTTAACATAGGCTACAGTATGACAGAAGTAACAGGAGACAGCATCCGTATGTGTTTTATTGCTTTTATCGGGTCTGGCTTCACCGGAGATCAAGTCTTTAAGATTATCAGCCATAGGCATATGGCAAGTAGCACAGTCATACTTTTTGGTACTTACTTTATCTGCGATCTTTCGATGTAATACGTCAGTAAAATAACTTTTGGCATGAAAAGAAGTCTGATACTCTTCATAGATCTTCTCATGACACTCATTACAAGAGTGATTATCCAGATATTTGTCTTTAGCTTGAAGAGAAGAAAAAAAAAGAGAAAATAATAATAGAGAAAGTCTAAAAAAAATTATATGTTTCATTAGAAGAAAACCTTGGTAACTTATTGAGATG
>NATJ01000016.1 GCA_002085305.1 Epsilonproteobacteria bacterium 4484_65
CGTATTCAGCCTTTGGAACTGACTAAAAATGCTGTAGAGCTAGCTCGTAAATATGGGATCAACTCCATTAATACCGATTTCATTTATGGCTTGCCTTATCAGACATTAGAGACATTCAAAAAGACACTTGAACTCTCAACACACCTAAACCCGGACAGAGTGGCTGTCTTTAACTACGCACATGTACCTTGGCTCATGAAAACCATGCGTAAATTTGATGAGACAACACTACCAACGCCTGATGTCAAGTTACAGATCTTCCAATATACCATTGACTTTTTCGAGAGTAATGGATATAAAATGGTAGGCATGGACCACTTTGCCAAGCCGGAAGATGAACTCTTTGGAGCCATAGAAAAAGGTGAACTTCACCGAAACTTCCAGGGATACACCACTAAAGGCGGTGCAAATCTTGTAGGTATCGGTCTGACAAGCATTGGTGAAGGTGAGCGTTATTATGCACAAAATACCAAAGACATGAAAGTCTATGAAGCTGCACTTGATAAAGGAAAATTACCTTTTGAGAGAGGTGTGGTTTTAAGTGATGATGACTTTTTACGTAAGGCTGTCATCATGGAGTTAATGGCAAATTTTTCCATAGATATGAAACGTGTTGAAAAAGAGCATAAGATAGACTTTAAAAGCTATTTTGCAGATGCTCTGGATGCACTGCAAGAATTTGTAGATGCAGGACTCATTACCATCACTGATGATAAAATATCTGTGAGTACTACAGGTACACTTCTCATCCGTAATATTGCAATGCCATTTGATGCCTATATGAAGAAGTATGGAGAGAGCAAGAAAAGTTTTTCTAAAACTGTTTAATTAATAAAACTGTCGTCCGAACACCCTTGAAAGCAAAGCGATTTGAGAGGACGACGATTTTTGCTCTACTTTTTCTAAAAAAGTAGAAAGAGAAACATAAACAATAACCAAAGTATGCATTCCCACGCTAAGCATGGGAACGAGATTTTAAGAGGAAATATGAGTAAAAAAGTAGAAGATATTTTCAACTTCACGGCAACAAGTGATGACTGCATCAAATGCGGAAAGTGCATCCCCGTATGTACCATTCACCAAATCAATCCAGACGAAACCACATCACCCCGTGGTTTCATAGATCTCTTGGGAGCATATCAAAGAGGTCACCTGGAGTTAGACAAGAACGCTAAAAACATCTTTGAAAGCTGTTTTTTATGTACCAACTGTGTGGATGTTTGTCCAAACTCACTGGCTACAGATATGGTCATTGAAGAAGTACGTGCAGATATCGCAGATAAATTTGGTATCGCATGGTTTAAAAAAGGCTTTTTCTTCCTTTTACGTCACCGCAAGATCATGGACATTGTAATGAAAATGGGCTTTATGTTTAAAACCTGTGCCCTAGCTCAAGATGATAAAGACAGAGGACTTAGATCCAGATTTTCTCTACCTATGGTAAAAAAAGGAAGACTACTTCCTTCTATGGCTAAGGTGAGTTTTTTAAACTCTTATCCCGAAGAGATACCAGCACCTATACAAGAGAAGAAAAATCAACGTATCGCACTTTTCATAGGCTGTTTGGCAAACTACAATTACACAGGTATTGGCGACAGTTTAGTAGACATTTTAAAAGAGCTTAATATTGATATATTTATCCCTAAAGAGCAACTTTGTTGTGGTGCACCTGCATACTTTACAGGGGATGTCTCTTCGGTAGAGTATATGACCAAGAAAAACATAGAATACTTTGAAAGTTTTATGGATGACTGTGATGCCATGCTCATACCTGAGGCTACCTGTTCAGCGATGGTAAAACATGACTGGCAAGTGTTCTTTAAAAACCATGATATGCCAGAGTGGGAAGCACGTGCTGCGAGCGTAGCTGAGAAAATTTATATGGCTACGGCATGGCTTGATGATAACACTGACTTACAACAGATACTTAAAGATAAAGGTAAAAAGTTTGATCAAGCTGTCACCTACCATGACCCTTGTCATGCGAAGAAGGTACAAGGTATCTACAAACAACCTCGTAATCTTTTAGCGCCAAACTACCCGATGATCGAAATGTCTGACTCTGACCGATGTTGTGGTTTTGGTGGAGTAACAATGCAAACAGAAAAGTTTCACTTTGCAGAGGCTGCGGGGAAACCAAAAGCAGCTATGATCAAAGAGACTAAAGCACATTATGTAAGTGCGGAGTGTTCTGCCTGTAGAATGCAACTCTCTGAAGCGATGAACAACGCAGAGGTAGAGACTATCTTTAAAAATCCGTTAGAGTTGATCGCTGAAGCACTGAAAGATTAGCATATTACTTGATAATGCAACTCTTTTGCACTTCTATCATGAAGATATTTTTTCCCTCTTCATGTCTATAGCCTAACTGATATCCCAACTTTTCTAAAATACTATGTACGATGTAAAGTCCTAATCCAAATCCACTGCTTCTTTTCTCTTCCTGGGAAAAAGGTTCTGTGTAATATGTCAAAGGGTGCTTTAATGCTTCCCCTTCGGAAACAACTTCAATAGTTTGACCATTAGAACGGAGAAGAACACACTCACTTTGACCATATTTCAACCCATTGTCAAGTAAATTTTTAATCGCTAAAGCCATCAGTTTCAAGTCAGTGGTTAATGCCCTGTTGCTGAATTCCAATTTTACACAACCACTCTCTGCCATTAAAAGATCTTGGCTTTTTTGTACTACCTCTTCAAGCGTCACATACTCAAAATTTGGTTCAAAACTTTGTGTAGTAACTCTCTCTATCTCTGCAAGTTCAGAGATGAGTTCATTCATACGTTCAAAAGCACGTACAAGTATCTTTTTAGTAGCCTCATCTTCCAGCATTTCAGCTACGATACGCCCTTTGGTAATAGGTGTTTTAAGCTCATGCATCATATTACGCATAAAAAGGTTTTTAGAGCTACTTAATTCATTAATATGTACGATTGCATCATCAAAACTCTTAGCGATCTTACCTATCTCATCATCATGCTCATAAGTAATACGTGTATTCATATCACCTTGAGCAAATCTTTGTATCTGCTTATGTAGTTTTCGTAGAGGAAATAACTTTCTTAAAACAGCCAAATACAGCAACAGCAATAATCCTATAAGAAAGATACCTAAAGTCACAGCGATCTCAAAATAGTAATTTTTAGGTCTGTTGTCTTTAAGCATAAGATTGTGTCCCATGCGTTGTCCATAAATATAATGTGTATCATCTATATTAAACACACGTACTCGTCCCAATGAGGAACCTCCGGAAAAAATGGTTTTGCCACTCTTTTCAATCTCTTGTTTTATTCTTTTTCTCTCCTCTAAAGGGACAGGTTTTACCCGCAGATCCTTATAAAGTTTTTCAAGTGCTTCTTTATCTGGGCTAAATTGCAGGTTAGAGAGAAAGGTCATGGAAATAAGTTGATAATGCTTAAACTCATCTATCTTATGACGATCTTCATTCCAAGAGAGAAAAAGTAAAAAAGTAGTGATCAAAATTGCGATCGCTACGGAAAAAAGAATATGTATAAATGTGGTTACAGAGAGATTTCTCATACGCGATCTGTTAAAAGGTACCCTACACCGCGTATAGGCTTGATATAGACATGGTCAGGATCTATCTTGGCGATTTTTTGTCTGATACGAGAAATAATAACATCAATATTTTTAATGGAACTGTCATCATCAATATGTTCACTTTCGTAAAGCAGTTGTTCCCTGGAGACTGAACCATTTTTATGCTGGATCAACATCCCTAAAATGTCATATTCAGCAGCTGTCAAATCTAAAAATATTCCTTTAAAGGTAATAGAATGCGATTTTGGATCCGCTACAAAAAGTTCTTCTTTTTTTTCTACTTTTTCTTCTATGCTGTGTGTACGTCTTAAAATCGTTTTAATACGTGTTACAAGTTCTCTTGGATCATAAGGTTTGGGCATATAGTCATCTGCCCCACGCTCCATACCAATCACCTTATCAGTAATATCATCTCGCGCAGAAGAGATGATGATAGGGATATTGCTTATCTCTCTGATCTTTGGAATTACTTCTAACCCATCCATCCCCGGTAACGTCAGATCCAAGATGATCAGGTCAAATTCATGTTGGGTTAATAAAGAGAGTCCGATATAAGGATCTTCAGCACCAATGACCTCCATATCATACTTCGTAAGGTAGTTTGTTAAGATGAGTGCCAACTCCGGATCATCTTCTATAATCAATATCTTAATAATGACTTTGTCCTTTTTTATTTTCTAATCATACATCATAACATCTACTATATGAAAAGAGGCTAATTTCTGCCAATTGCCTGCTCTTTATAGTTGTAGTCAATATATATTTTTGTAATAGCGATCAAAAATGAGGTGATCGCCGGTCCTAAGATCATACCCCAAAAACCATAGGTACTCATACCTGCCAAAATAGAGAAGAAAATAACTATCTCATTGATCTCTATGGTACTTTTAAGCAGATCTTCTTTGATCACTTTGATAATAACCGGTTTCACAAAAGTATCTGCGATTATAGAGATAATAATAACCGAATAACTTGCGATAACTATCGCTGTATTGGCATCTATCTTTGTCCAACTATAAAGTGCAACCGGTATCCATACCACTGCACCACCGATAATAGGAATAAGCGAAGCAAAACCATAGATAACACCAAATAACAAACCATCAAATCCAAACTGACTCACCATGATCCCAAAAAGAAAGCCTTCAAAAATAGCTGTTACAATGATGGAGTAAAAAACAACCTCCATGGTAGAGGAAACTTCATGTATCATCTTTGCACTTTTCATTTTATTTACAGGCATCAGTGCACGTATTAACTCAAAAAAACGCTCTCCATAGTAGTTAATGATAAAATAAAATACCAAAACCAGTACCATATTCTTTATAAATCCAAGTCCTACACTCCCCGCAGTCGTTACATATGATGTAGAGTCTTTAATATATCCTGCGATCTTCTCATCACTTAAGCCTGTTTCAACCCACTCTTTAAGATAAGGGACCTCTTCAGCAAATGTTTTAATAACAGAAGTAACCTCTTGAATGGTTGTTATATCTATATTTGCAGCATTTGATACTCCTATAGTCGCGATATAAACAATAGGTGCAAATATAACAAGGGTTAAAAGAACAGTGGCAATCGCAGCACTGGTCTTTCTTGATTTGAAATATTTTATCATTTTTTTAGTCAAGTTATACGTTGCCATTGTCAGTAACATTGCAACGACTATAGAGAGTAAAAAAGGTTTATAAATACTATATGCACCAAGAACTGAAAGTATGAACAGTGCTGTGATCATTAAACTTTTATTATTGATCATTAAAAAGCCCTTCATTGAGTCCAGCCAGTTTAAAGTGTTCGTAACTTTTTTGTGTGGCTATGCGACCTCGTGCTGTTCTTTCTATGTAGCCATTGGCTATCAGATACGGTTCAAGTACATCTTCTATCGTACCTTCATCTTCACTAAGCGCTGCACCTATGGTACTGAGTCCCATAGGTTTACTTTTTGCAGATACCAAAAGTTCAAGAAGTTGAATATCCTGTTCATCAAATCCAAGGTTATTCACTCCCAGTTGATCTAATGCATACTTAGCTCTCTCTAAACTAATTTTTTGTTCATCTAAAACCTCAGCAAAATCACGTACTCGCTTGAGTAAACGCAACGCAATTCTAGGTGTACCACGACTACGTCTTGCCATCTCTGTGGCTGCATCTTCTTGTGCTATTTTTTCTAATTTATGCGAGGCTTGTGTGACTATTGTGGCTAATTCATCAGGGGTATAAAATTGCATTCTGAAATGCATACCAAAACGCTCCCTAAGAGGATTTGAAAGCATTCCTGCTCTTGTGGTTGCACCTATAAGCGTAAAGCGTGGCAAGTCTATCTTCACTGTTTGTGCTGCAGGACCGGACCCTATGATAATATCTAAACGAAAATCTTCCATTGCAGGATAGAGTATCTCTTCAATGGCCGGACTCATACGGTGGATTTCATCGATAAATAAAATATCACCCTCTTCAATATTGGTCAAAAGTGCAGCCAAATCTCCTGCTTTTTCTATCATTGGGGCAGCAGTGGTTTTAATATTTGCATTCATCTCAGTAGCAATGATATTTGCTATGGTTGTTTTACCTAAACCCGGAGGTCCAAAGAAAAGGATATGATCCAAAGCCTCTTCTCTTTTTTTACTTGCTTCTATAAATACTTTAAGATTCTTTTTGATCTTTTCTTGACCTATATACTCATCCCAGGAGCTGGGACGAAGCGTCACTTCATAGCTTATCTCTTCATCAAAACGTTCTATTTCAACCATACGCTCCATCAAAAAGCCTTTTTGATGGAAATGAGTAATGAGTAATTAGTAATTAGTAATGTTGTAGGCTTACTTTCTTTATGGTGTCTCATCATTTCTCGGTTATTCATTACTAATCCCTCATTACTCATTAATATGTGTACTCATCACTAGGAAATTCTTTTGCTTTTACTTCTTTTCTATAGGCTTCTAATCCATCACGGATATGTTTTGCCCCATCACAATACTGTTTCACGAATTTTGGTTTAAACGCTTCAAAGAAACCAAACATATCAGACCAGACCAATACCTGTCCATCTGTTGTATTACCCGCACCGATACCTATGGTCGGTACAGATACAGCTTTAGTAATGGCTTCTGCCGCTTCACTCTTTACACCTTCTACCACAATGGCAAATACACCTGCAGCTTCAAGTGCTTTAGCATCTTCTACAAGAGAGTCTATATCTACCTGATCTTTCCCCCTTATCTTATATCCACCGTCACTACGCAAAAACTGTGGCATAAGCCCTATGTGTCCAAGTACTGCAATAGAGTTTCGTGTAAGAGCCTCTACGATATGTGCTCTCTCTTTTCCACCCTCTATCTTAATCGCCTGGGCATTCGTCTCCTGGTAAGCTCTTGTTGCATTTTTTACAGCAACTTCTGGAGAAGTATACGTTCCAAAAGGCATATCAAGTACGATGAGTGGTAATTTTGCACCATTACACACAGCCTGTGTATGGTAGATCATCTGATCCATCGTTGCGGAAAGCGTATCTTCTTTACCTAGAAAACTCATGTTAAGACTGTCACCTACAAGGATCATTTCAACTTCACCATCAAAAAGTTGTGCAAAAAGGGCATCATATGCTGTCACCATAGTGATAGGTTCAACACCTTTCATCTTCGCAATAGTTGTTAAAGTTACTTTTTTCTCTATTCTAGGGGTATGGATACTCATTTTGTTCCTGCATTTAATCTATATTTTTACTCATTTTATCATATAATATCGAAAATTATTTAGATAAGAGTATATATTGAAAAAATTAGTCGCATATATCACCACAGGTTTCCCATCATTAGAGTTTACAGTAGATGCCGCTTTGGCTTTAGGTGAGGCAGGTGTTGATACTTTAGAACTAGGTATGCCGTTCTCTGACCCTGTTGCAGATGGGCCCGTCATCGAAGCAGCCAATCTTAAAGCCCTGCAAAACGGTTTTAAACTAGACCACCTTTTTGAGGCATCTGCAAAAATAGCACCTCACATAGACACCTTATGGATGGGATACTTTAATCCTTTTTACCATAGAGGTATGGACAAGTTCATCGCTGAAGCAAACAAAGCAGGTGTCAATGGTTTCATCATCCCAGACTTGCCTTTTGAAGAAGCAAAACCTTATAAACCACAAATAGAAGCAGCCGGACTGAACCTCATTGACTTCATTGCACCTACTGACAGTAAAGCACGTATAGAACAGATAGTCACAGATGCGAAAAAATTCATCTATCTTGTAGCCTATGCCGGTATCACCGGTGCAGGGAAAAGTGAAGATCTGCAGCCCATCATCACAGATATCAAATCATTCACAAAAACCCCTGTGTATGTAGGTTTTGGTGTAGATCAAAATACAGCCAAAGAGAAAGCCAAAGGCGTTGACGGCGTCATTGTAGGTTCTGCTTTTGTAAAAGTATTGCTTGATGAGAGTTTGAGTGATACTCAAAAAATTACGAATATCTCTGCTATCGCTAAAGAGATAAAAGAGAAGATCAACGAATAGTTTTTTCGTTTCTAAATTAATCATCTTTGGTGATTAGTTTAGAAACTCATCAACCTCATCAAAATACCTCTCAATCCCATCAAAACTGTGACTTCCACCCTCTTCAACTATCTGTTTTGCATGTGGCAGTTTTGCCTCTGCTTCTCTGTAATCAAGGGTTTCATCTCCTTTTTGGAGCAAGAGCATGACATCTTTTTGGGGGACTAAGTCTGTTTCATATTTTTTGAGCATCTCTAAATGTGACTCCATCCATGCAAAATGACTTTCATCATAAAAACTTGGAGCTTCACCTAAAACTTTTTTGAGGGTAATATAAGGATAAATGGAGGGGTTTATAAGTACCGCTTTTAATCCGTATTCTTGAGCAAGGTATAAAGTATAGTATCCACCTAAAGAGGAGCCTATGAGTTGAACATCATCATAAGACTCTATCAGTTCTTCAAGTGTTTGTATGGCTAAATCTGGAATATATGATAAAGAAGGAGCAATAAAAGCTTCTCCTTTACCTTTAAAATAGTTTCTAAAAGCGATAGCTTTACTTCCTAGCCCATGACTGCCAAAACCGTGTATATAGATGATCATAGTATAATTCTACGCTTCAAGTGCCTCTGCAGCTTCAAGATTCTCATTCTTCACATAAAGTACAACTCTTGTTGTTCCCTCTTCTTCACTGCGTAGTCTGTCATATAGATTTTGTATCTCTATCTTTTTTTCTCTTGAGACCGGTTCTCTTACAGATTTATACTCTACAGCTTTTCCATCTTTTATTACGGTAGAAACCCTTGCAAAAACCCAATAATACCCACCATCTTTACGACGGTTTTTTACATATCCTTCCCAAGTATCTCCTCTCTCTACAGTTTCCCACAGATCAGCAAACGCAGATCTTGGCATATCTGGATGCCTGATAACATTATGTGGTTTACCTATGAGCTCTTCCGGTTTGTATCCGGAGATCTCTGCAAATGTCTCATTTACATATGTGATCTTCCCCGTAAAATCTGTACGGGAAACAATAAGCTCATCTTCTGGTACTTCTGTCTCTAAAAACATATCAAATGTCGTTGTCATAACTTTTCCTTTTAAAATATATATTGCTATATTCTACCATTTTTTAGATAACAATTTTTGAGTTATATCAATAAAATACTGCATTAAACAATTTAAAGTATAATACAAATAATTATACTGAAGGCATGTTTATATGGAACACTTGATATGGAACGTCAACCCGAATATTTTAGAATTAGGATCCATTCAGCTTCGTTGGTATGGACTTCTCTTTGTGGGTTCTTTTTTTCTTGGACTCATGATACTCAACTGGATATACAAACGTGAGAAAAAAGATCCTGCGGTACTTGACAACCTCCTTATCTACATTATGGTCGGTGCTGTAGTGGGTTCTCGTTTGGTACATTGTTTTTTCTATGAACCAGACTATTATTTAAGTCATCCTCTTGAGATACTTGCCGTATGGAAAGGTGGATTGGCAAGCCATGGTGGTCTTGCAGGAGTCCTCATAGCCCTTTATATTTTTGCTAAACGTTATAAAGAGTCTTATACATGGCTTCTTTCCAGAGTAGCTATGCCAGGTGCGCTGACAGCTGCTTTTGTACGTATTGGTAACCTTTTTAACTCTGAAATACTCGGAACTCCTTCAGATCTTCCTTGGGCAATTATCTTCCAGCGTGTTGACATGGTACCCCGGCACCCAGTGCAGCTTTATGAAGCATTGGCCTACCTTATCATTCTTGCGATACTTGTAAGCATCTATCGTAAAGTCAGCCCACTGTTTGCTACAAAGATACTCCCTGGAGTCTTTCTAGTTGCACTCTTTACCGCACGATTTTTCATAGAATATGCAAAAACAAGACAGGCAGCCTACACTACAGACTTACCGTTTAGTACAGGACAGATGCTAAGTATCCCTTATATCATTGTAGGAATTATATGGATCATTTGGGCAGTTAAAACTTCTAAAAAGGCATCATAGTGACACATGTTATGACAGAGAAATATGCACTGGGTATAGACATCGGTTCTACTACTGTCAAATATGTACTCTGTGATGAAGATTTTAATATCATCGCCAAAGAGTATACAGCCCATGATACCAAGCAGGCCGAAACACTCCTAAGACTACTGGAAACACTTGCTACTACCCATCCTGAAGCGTATAACAAGATAGACAAAGTCTACATTACAGGTTCGGGTGCAAGCCGTATCGCTCCGACGATCAATGCACGTTTTGTCCAAGAGGTAAATGCTGTAGTGCTTGCTGTGGAGTATTATCATCCTGATGTCAATGCTGTGGTAGAACTGGGTGGACAGGATGCGAAGATCATCCACTTTAAAGAGGGAGAAGATGGTAAAAAAACTGTCTCTACCTCTATGAATGACAAGTGTGCCTCGGGTACCGGTGCAACTATAGAAAAGTGTACCATGAAAGTAGGTATGGAGAGCAGTGATGTACAAAAGCTTACCTTTGAAACAGACAAACTGCACCATGTAGCAGCCAAGTGTGGGGTATTTGCAGAAACAGATATCGTTAACCTTGTAAAGACTTCTGTACCTTCCAATGAGATCATGAACTCACTGGCAGATGCCATTGTTATGCAAA
>NATJ01000116.1 GCA_002085305.1 Epsilonproteobacteria bacterium 4484_65
CTGAAATTCAGGTCTATGAGACTGTTACCAATCAAGGTTGATTTTGGAGTCATCATCACTTCTGCTAAACCAAGCTCTTTCTTTATTCTTTTAACCTGATAGTCACCTATCGAGAGCTTTTCCAGTTTTTCATTCGTAACTAAAGAAGAGAGTGCAACTTCTTTCCCCGCAACCAGTAGAGAATCCCCCGATTTAAGTTTTGTACTAGATAGGGCAGGAATCAATAAGTTATTTCTTTCAATTCCAATAATCATAGTGTTATAACGACTTAAGAGTCTTGCTTCTTCAATGGTTTGATTAACAATACCTGAAGAATCATCTAGTTTTAAACGAAGCATTTCTCCTTGTAGATTATAGGCTATTACCATATCCTTAAGCGTTTGTTTTTTACGGTTTGTTTTACCTTTGGTTGATTTGTTAGGAAGAAGATATTTTTTAGCGATAACGACATACACAATACCAACAATTAAAATAACTAGACCTATAGGAGCAAAACTAAAAAAACTAAATGGTTCCAGACCTTCTCTTTCAAGTTGTGTACTTACGATTAAATTGGGAGGTGTACCAATAAGTGTTAACATACCACCAAGTAAAGCGGCAATGGAAATAGGCATTAAAAGTTGAGATGGTGCAATGTCTGCTTTTGCTGCAAGACTTAGTACTATAGGTATGAAAATAGCAACCGCTCCAGTTGAACTCATAAAGGCTGATAACCCAGCTACAACCAACATGAGCATTACTGTTAACTTCAGCTCGTTTGTACCTGCTACTCTCATAAGCCAATCACCAACAGCAAAGGCTATACCTGTCTTAAACAACCCCTCCCCAACAATAAAAAGTCCTGCAATTAAAAGTAAAACAGGATCTCCAAAACCAGAAAGTGCTTCAGTTGGGGTAAGTAGACCACTTAACAAAAGCGCTAAAATTGCCCCTACTGCTACTACATCCAGACGAACCTTATCACTTACGAAAAGAGATACGACAACAAAGAGTAAAATAAAAACAAATAACATTTCAAAATTCATAATTAACCTATTGTTTTTTTAATCGGGAACTTCTAAAAGCAAAGGTTTTAAAAGTTCCCTGAAAGTATGATTGATTTAAAAGTGGAAAACCACTCCCACTTTTGGACCATAGAGGTCAAAGTCTTCAACAAGCTTTACAGCATCTACCTCATAATGTATATAACGATATGTTGCCAAAACATCTCCCCAGCCAAAACGATATCCTATACTTGCCTGTGCCTGCCATGTAAGGTCAGAGTCTCCTGCCCCTATGTCAAAGATGTAAGGCACATACCAGTTCTCGTTGATATCAAAACTACCTTTCACACCTATCAATGCATCATAAGCTTCAAAAGATGGTGATAGAGGAATAGGAGCAAGAACAGGAAGATCAATTGAAGCTTCTACATCCAGAGAAAAGTAACGCATACCCGCAATAATATCAAGTGTTGCACTGCCTGTATCTATGACATTATATCCCCCATAAAAACTAAGTATCCATGCATCAAACTCTTCTGTTACAGTAGTTGCAAGTCTGCCTCTTCCTATATCTTCGGCTATTGTTTCTCCACCTGACATTCCCAGATAAAGAACATCTGCAAGGAAAGAGAATTTATCTTTACGAAGTTCATAGGCACCCATAAACATACCGTCCAACTTATCGACCACCCCGCCATCACTCTCTACATCGTCTTCACCGGGAATTGAATATGTTAACGTACCATCAAAACTGGCAGCCCATCCATAGATAGCAACTTTGTGTTCCCAGGCACTACTCTCTTCAACTATCACTGGTTCTTCAACTGTCTCTGCAATATCTCCACCGGCAGTAGCCAGTGTATAGGTAAGCAGTGTACCTGCAATTATTTTTCTCATATTTTTTCCTGATCTATAATTTTATTTTAACCCTATTTTCTAGGGAACATCCACATCATCATGGCTCTTACCTGCCAGTCTGGACCATAATCATCCGGTGTAACAATATTTTTATACGCAGAGATCTGAGCAGTTACCGGTTGTGCACCTATCTTGAAAAGTCTTCCAAAACCTCCACCTATAGGTACAGTCCATCTGTGATCACTGTCAGCTTCCCAGTCAGCAGTCATGATCGGTGATGTCAATGCATACCATCCATCATCAAAGTTGTAGTTAACAAAGTACTGCAGTGTAAGAAGGTTGATATCTTTCTCTCCTGATCCGCTAAAAGACCAGACATTACTTGCCACTCCACCATAGACCCATCTACCCGGTTGTGCCAGTAAGATACCTGAGATGCCAGCTGCCCATTTATCTTGACCTAAAGAGTCATCTGTTGCAGTAGGAAGTACAAAAGCTGGACCTACACCCCAAACCGTTCCACCTGTCGAAGATGTATCCATTGGGGAGAAGAAAAATTGCATACTTGTATCACCTATTCCATTAATTCGATCTTCGCCCGGAGGAGTCAAGACACTTGGCTGAGATACAACTGGAATGATTGTTCGTGAAATAACAAGTATCTCATCATTAAGCTGGAATGGTAATACAGGCATAACATTCATCATATTTTGTGTACTGTCATCAGGACCTATACCCAAGTTGGTATTATTTTGAAACTTAAAACTTCTCATATTTGAAATAGGATTTTGTGATTTCTTTGCAAGTGCCAAAGCTTCCTCAGCGGTAAATTTCGCTGAACTTTTTACATATGAAGCAGGTGCTTCCTCAGTTTTTGGAGCAGTTTGTGTAGCATCTGCTTCTGCTGAAGCAAGCATTGGCAATGCAGCCAATGCCAGTGCGGACAGAGAGAAAGATATTGACTTTATGCTCAAACATTTTGAACTTGACATAGTCTATGAAGACTGCTGCGGGTTTACGGTAAGCGAGTACACGAAAGCCTATGCAGACGGCAAGGAAGAGGAACTCCATGAAGCATTGATACATAAAGTAGATCAACTGCATAAATCATATGATTTTGTCCTGATCGAGGGATATCCGCGTAACATCTTTGCTTCTGTTTTTGATTTTGATATCAACTTGAAGATCGCCAGAAATCTAGGCACTGTTTTTGTTCCGGTCATTCATGGAAAAAGAAAGTCATCTGCCAAGATCATCCATGAGATACAGATCGTATCTGAAGCAGTTAGTACAGAAGGCTGTACCCACCTGGCAACCTTTGTTAACCGATGTGACCCAAAGATAATTGAAGATATAAAACAGAATATTAGTACTCAACAAAAAGAGAAACAGGTTTATCTACTCCCAGAGGTGAAAGAGCTTAATACCCCTACCCTCGATCAGATCATAAAGTTACTTGATGCAAAAATGATCATGGGAAGCCCTGAACAGCTCCAGCATCTTATCTATGGAAATAAGATCGCTGCCATGGGGGTTGAAAATTATCTTTCCCATATCAATGATGGCGACCTGGTGATCGTCCCCGGTGATCGTATCGCTATCATTATTGCTTCTCTGCTCTCTTACTATGGGAAGAATCATCCTAATATAACCGGAATGATCCTCAGTGGAGGGATAATACCCAGTGATAGTATTATGAACCTGCTGAAGGATTTTAACGAAATCCCTGTTCCTATTTTAAGTGTCGAAAGTGACAGCTACCAAACAGCCATAGCACTGGACAAAGTAACTGCAGATATCACCTCAGAAAACAAACGTAAAATCACGCTGGCTAAAGGTCTCTTTGATGCTGCTATAGATAAAACAAAAATAGCTGAACGATTTCGAAGCAGTCCAAAAGAGATGGTGACACCAATGATGTTCCAGTACAGACTCTTTGAAAATGCACGAGCCAAACGTCAAAAGATCGTTCTTCCCGAAAGTACAGATGAACGTATCCTTAGAGCGGTTGATATCCTCCTTCAAAGAGATATTGTAGATATTATCCTTCTAGGTGATCGTGAAGAGTTAGAACATCAAAGCATTCAGCTGGGATTGGATATCAGCAAAGCCGAGATCATTGATCCCCAAGAGAGTCCTCTAAGTGAAAATTTCTCACAGTCATTCTACGGTATGAGAAAAGAAAAAGGGTTAACACTTGATACAGCCAGAGATGCAATGGCTCACCTCAATTACTTTGCAACCATGATGGTCTATGAAGGCATAGCTGATGGCATGGTCTCCGGGGCAACACATACTACCACAGATACTGTTCGTCCTGCCCTGCAGATCATCAAAACACAACCAGATATATCGATTGTTTCCAGTGTCTTTTTCATGTGTCTTGATACCAGGGTCCTCGTCTATGGCGACTGCGCCATCAATCTTGACCCAACTGCCGAAGAGCTGGCTCAGATCGCTATCTCTTCGGCAGATACAGCTGCAAAATTCGGGATTGAACCTCGGGTGGCAATGCTCTCTTACTCTACGGGCAGTTCCGGGTCAGGACCAGAGGTGGACAAGGTTCGGGAAGCCACACACCTGGCTCAGTCTCTAAGACCGGATCTTCTGATTGAGGGTCCTATTCAATATGATGCCGCCATCAATGAAAAAGTTGCCAAGAAGAAACTCCCTGACAGTAAAGTGGCTGGACGTGCCACCGTCTTTGTCTTCCCTGATCTCAATACCGGGAACAACACTTACAAAGCTGTGCAGCGATCTACCGGTGCAATCGCCATCGGTCCGGTACTGCAGGGGCTTCGTCTGCCTATCAATGATCTAAGCCGAGGCTGTTTGGTTGATGATATCGTCAATACCGTTGCGATCACTGCGATCCAGGCACAACAGGAGGAAGAATAATGAAGATCCTTGTCCTCAATTCAGGCAGCTCCTCGATCAAATGCCAATATTTTATAGATAAAAAAAGTGTTGCTTCAGCATTGGTTGAACGTATAGGAGAAGAGGAGAGCTATAGTGAAGTAAAATATAAAGAACAGACCCTTAGCACCACAGACCCTGTCTCTGATCACCAACAAGCCCTTGAAATACTATTTTCCCTGTTGAAAGAATCAAATACTATCTCTTCCATAGGTGAGTTGGATGCAGTGGGTCATCGCGTAGTACATGGAGGTGCTCATTTTTCAGAACCCACACTTATCACCCAAGAGGTAGTTGAAACTATTCGTTCACTCATCCCACTAGCTCCCCTGCATAACCCTGCCAATCTTAAGGGTATCGAGGTGATAAGCAAGATAGCTCCCAACTTATCACAGGTTGCTGTCTTTGATACTGCATTTCATCAAAGTATGCCGGATCATGCTGCACTTTACCCTCTTCCTTATGAACTCTATGAAAGATCAGGCATCAGACGTTACGGTTTTCATGGCACTTCTCATTCCTATGTTGCTAAAGAAGCTGCAGAGATGATGAGTGAAGATCTCAACACACTCAATCTTATTACACTGCACCTGGGGAATGGTGCCAGTGCCTGTGCTATTAAATCTGGAAAGAGTATTGATACATCTATGGGATTGACCCCTCTGGAAGGACTGATGATGGGAACACGCAGTGGAGATATTGATCCTGCCATTATTCCTTTTCTCTCACACAATCATAATATGGATATCGATGCCATCGACAAGATGCTTAACAAAGAGAGTGGATTAAAAGGTATCTGTGGGACGAATGATATGCGAGAAGTCGTCACGCAGGCAGAAGAGGATGATACGCTCTCTGCCCTTGCACTGGAAATGTACAGTTATCGGATAAAAAAATATATTGGTGCCTACAGTGCTGTATTAGGTCGAGTAGATGCTATAGTATTTACCGGTGGTATAGGGGAACATGCTGTCAAAGTCCGTGAAATGGTCTGTGAAGGACTTGAGGAATCCATTGGATTGAAACTTGACGCTGTCAAAAACAAGATAACATTAACAAAGAACCATCCAATCCACAAGCTGAAAAGTAAAATACGACTTTTTGTCATTCCCACTAATGAAGAGTTGGAGATAGTACTTCAAACTGAAAAGACCATAAAAGATATGACTTTATAATATTTTTGTTTTTAGGATAGACAAAATATAAATCTCCTGCTATGATAACCTGAAGAAAAAGGCAAAATAATTGCATAAACACAGAAAAGAATCGCACCTTATGGGAGTCTATCTCCAGCCTGCTCTTCTTTTCGCTATCTGATAAACTCAAGTTCTCTATAAAAGTCTCCTTGAGTGTGGTTTTAGCCTATTTGATCCCCTTCTCACAGGGGTGGTCACAAGCACATGTTGCAGCGATCACTATTATGATCATTGCAGCAATGGGTTCAGTGAATGCATCTGTTATGAAAGGCGCTATGCGTCTTTTGGGTACACTTACCGGTGCTATTATAGGTATGACGCTCATTGCCATATTTCCACAAGACAGACTGCTCTATCTTATCGTTCTTTCAATCACTGTAACTACAGTACTTTATATATTGCGTGCCTATAAAGGAGATAACAGTATTTTTATGTTGACAGCCATGACCATACTACTGGTTTTTAAAAATGGTGAAGTAGATGATGTTTTCATCTACGGAATCGACAGAACGTTTATGACTACTTTTGGTATCACAATTTATACACTTGTAGGTGTTTTTCTATGGCCAGTTAATACTAAAGATAATAGTGAAGAGAATGCTGCTGCATTCTCTTCTTTACAGTTTGACCTTTTTCTCAAGCGGAATGAAAAAAAAGAAGAACGAGTAGAGCTTCTTGAAAATTTACTAAAGCACGAACAGCTTTTATCAAGTACAACCATGGATGTCAGTACTGCTTCTATGAATATGAAACAGTGGCACAGTCTGGTCTATAACTATAAAAATATCAACGAATTCCTGATCCTCCTTGCCAATCATGATAAAGAAAAGTATGCAGACAACTTTCCTCTTTATGTAAAAAACTACGTGCAGTTAGAAGATGAGATATCTATACTCATGAAAAGTATTTCTAACACTTGGATAGACAAGCAAGAGATTGTGATACCTGAACATATTGAACCTGAGTATCAGATCAAGATAATTGAAACATTATCCCACCTTGAACATGCCTCTTTACTTACCACGATTCAAAATATGAAGAAACTTCATAATGAATTACGAATACTGGCAAAAAAATTAAACAATATAATCAGCCCGATACCTACATTTTTTGAACTTGAAGATATACCTAAAAATAGACATTTCCTTTGGGGGGATATAGAGCATTTAAAAGGTGCTTTAGTGACTTTTATCATTTTTTGGGCATCAACTATATTTTGGATCACTATGAATCCACCCGGAGGATTTCTCGTGGTTGTAGCCGCAACAGGTTTTAGTGTTATGACCACTTTCTCCCCACTTAAGCCATCAATGCTTATTATTATTTTTACACTCTCTTTTATATTTTCGGCACTTATGTATGTGTTTGTACTCCCTAATCTGCATTATGGATGGGAATTGGGATTGTTTATCTTTGGATATACTTTCATATCTTTTCATCTTATCAATCCAAAAATGAGTATATTCTTTGCACTGGGTATGGTTTTAATGGTACTTAGCAATGAAATGTATTATGATTTTAGTTTTTTTCTCCTTCTTTTACTGTTGTTTTATCTTTTTCTTTTTTGTCTCCAGTTTTTTTACTATATACCTTTCTCTACAAAACCTGAACACCTTTTTTTAACCATGAAAAAACGTTTTTTTACCTTTTCTCACATTTTGCTGGAGAGGGGGCGTAAGTATGATAAAGGGGGATATTTATTATTAAAAGTCAGAGCAAAATATTGTGATGCACACCTCATGAGTACAGTGACAAAAATGCAACTTTGGGCAAGTAAAATAGATGTAAATTATTTTAACACTATTGAGAAAAGTATCTTGATGGGTTTTACAAAAGAGTGTGAAAAGTTTACCTATATGTTAAAATTGTTATATCATCAAAACTTGGCAATGAAAGATAACCCCTTGATTAAACAACTAATGGAAACCTACAACCTTCCCTCTTTGTCTGATCTGTTAAATGAGTATGCATTGGGTAAAGAGATGAAAGATATTGCTCCTTTTTGGAAAGATGAGAAAAAAACGGTAGAAAAAGTGGAAGAGAGTTTAGCTCAGTTATTATCTGATATTGACTTTAACGCCTACAGTGAAGAGGTCATAAGTGAATTATATGAAAATATCTCTTTACGAAGAAATGTCTGGCTTGCATTTTTTTCTTGTCAAGAAATGATGGAAAAGATTGATTTTAAAATATTGGAAAGAAGTAGATTTTAAAATGAAGAAATATGCTGACTTAGCCAAATATCTTAACCGCATGATGACAAAACTACCTGATGGAATGAATAATGACTAACCCTTACCCTCATGAACTCTCCTTAGGTGATGTCTATTACTCACCACTGCTGCTGGTAGCTTTCCTTGCTTTTTTAGCAGCACTTGCTACTGTGATGGCTCTGGACAAACTGAAACTTACACGCTATCTCTATGCACCATCTTACGTATTTATCGCGATCATGGCGTTATATATGGTATTGATAGACACATTTTGGATTAAATTTTAAAGGTTAATGATGAAGAAAACAATAAAATTCTTACTTACACTTGCTATTTTGGGAAGCGCTGTATTTTTTGCCTATAATAAATATAAAGCTTATATGAATAACCCATGGACAAGAGATGGTCAAGTAAGAACACAGGTTATTCAGGTGACACCACGTGTGAATGGTATGGTAACTAAAATACATGTAATAGATAACCAAAAAGTTAAAATAGGCAACATACTCTTTGAAATAGACCCTTCCCAATATCAAGTGAAACTTAACCAAGCAGAAGCTAGACTTCAGCGTACACGCGAAGCAGCAAAAGGCACAAAGATTGAGTTTGAGCGTGTTAAGAATATCTATTCAAAAGACAAGGGTGCAGTTTCACAAAAAGATTTGGTTAGAAAAGAAACCAATTACTATAAGTCTTTAGCAGACATTGATGCTTCTAAAGAAGCAGTCAATACAGCAAAACTCAACCTCTCCTACACTAAAGTTTATGCGGAAGTAGATGGCTATGTCTCAAATATTAACTTCCAAATAGGGTCACAGGCAACAGCCAACAAAGCTATCTTAGCCTTGGTAGATGAAAATGCCTACTGGGTCTTTGGTTTTTTCCGTGAAGATGCTATACCTGAAGTAAAAGTAGGTGACACAGCAATGGTAACCCTTTTGGCATATCCAGATACACCTCTTAGCGGAAAAGTAGAGTCCATTGCATGGGGAATCGCCCACTCTGACGGTAATCCTGGCAATAACTTACTACCGAGTGTTAAGCCTGTATTTCAATGGATCAGGCTTGCACAAAGAATTCCTGTGCGTATAAAATTAGACAAATTACCTAAAAATATTAAACTTCGCTTTGGCTTGACTGCTTCGGTAATGGTGATGAAGAGTACAGATGAAAAGAAATAGTTGGAATATCTCAAATACAAACTTGAAGAAGCAAGACGTAAAGCTGAACAAGTGAGACAATATAGTTCTTATACGTATAAAATATTTACTCAAAATAATAATATAGTACCTAACATGAGTAGGTGATATGATAATGCCGTAGGAGAAAGCTTTTTTAAAACACTTAAAATAAAACTTGTTAAAAAGCATATATTTTTAACTAGAGAGA